>CACXGM010000293.1 GCA_902767075.1 uncultured Lachnospiraceae bacterium | reverse complement strand
CATGAAGGCATCATATATCGCATCTTTTTTTATGTCTTCGTATACGCCTCGACGATAGATAAGATCCTCTTTTGTGAAAGGGAAATACCTGTAATACTTTTTTACGTTATTACCCCATCTTAATGAGAGCTTGTCGATTATCTGATACAGATTTAGATCCTGAAAAAATGATGACACCTCTTCCGGGTCCGTCTTCGTCGCGATCCTGTCCAGTATGCTGAAATTCTCTTTAGTTTCCACTTATTATTCCCCGCAGTTTTTTTGCTTTCCTTCAATTATATCACAGCCCGGCAGCATATCACAGATAGGCGGCATACCACATTTAGGCAGATGCATAAAAATAGCAGGAATGAGTAATGATCATTCCTGCCGATTACACTTTATTACTGTTTGATAAAGAACCTTTCGACGAAAACATCCATATGCTCTTCGATGGTCTTCATGACTTCGTACTGCTTGTCCTTTTCTCTGTCGCTCATCTGGATCAGCAGTGTGATGGGTGCCACAAATTCAAGTGCGATGATCTCGGGGTTTCCCTTGACCATCAGTCCCTCCGCCATGAGTTTTGCAAATACTCCGGAGTAGAACCTCTTTAAATTGGTGATGTTCTGTCTGGTGGCACGGTCTGACAAAACACTGATCCTGAACTGCTCGATGGCAACCAGTTTTCTCATTTTGATAGCCATATCATTGTTTATGGTAAATGCTATGGCGTGCATTGCGTACTGCTTCAGGTCTTCGCCGGTTCTGATATTTACGGTCTTTTCCCTGCCGTTTTCGATGTTCCTGTCGTACTCCTCGTCAGCCCTGGCGACTATCTCCTGCAGTATCGCCTCTTTGTTTTTGAAATGATCATAGATTGACGGTCCCTTTATCCCCACGGCACGTGCAATCTCATCGACGCTGGTAGCGTCATACCCCTTTTGTGAGAACAGCTCAAGGGCTGCCTCGATCAGTCGTTCTTTGGTATTTCCCGATCTCATTTTTTTGCTCCAATCCGTTAATAGAAGATTTACCCTATCTCCGTTAGGATTTTACATTAGAGCGCGATGCAAGTCAATATTTCGTAACATATTCCGGAATACTTTTAATATTTTTTTAATATATAACGCAGGCTCTTTATTTTAGGCTCTTTATTTTTCTGCCACTCCGACATATTCATAACCGGCATCGGTCACAGCTTTGCTGATCAGAGCTTCGTCCACTTCCTTTGAACAGGTAAGGGTGACAAGGTTCTCTTCGTGGTTTGCCACAGCGCTTTCTATTCCGTCTATGGCCTCAAGTGCCTGCTTTACATGTGCCTCGCAATGTGCACACATCATTCCCTTAACATTGATCTTCATATCTTTGTTTTCCTTTCTGATCTCGGTTTCTGAAGTTACGGGTTCCGGAGACCTGTTCTCCGGGGTTTCGGTTTTTTGGGTTCTGTCTTCCGGGGTCCTGCTCTCCGGGGTGATCAGGCTTCCCACGATGGGTTTTCTACGTCTGCTTCCTCCGTCCCGGTAGGGCTTTAAAAGATTTAATCTCAAGGCATTCGACACCACGCAGAAGCTGGAAAGTCCCATGGCTGCGGCGCCGAATATGGGATTAAGCTCCCATCCGAAGGCTGCCACATAGCATCCGGCCGCGAGGGGTATTCCCAACACATTGTAGAAAAATGCCCAGAAGAGATTCTCGTGAATATTTCGCAAGGTCTTTTCGGATATTCTGATAGCCGCCACAACATCCATCAGACTGCTCTTCATCAGCACCACATCCGCCGCATCTATGGCCACCTCCGTTCCCGCGCCGATGGCGATACCAAGGTCAGCCGCAGTCAATGCGGGAGCATCATTTATACCGTCTCCCACCATGGTCACCTTGCCGTGTTCCATAAGGTGCCTGATCACCGCTTCCTTGCCGTCAGGCTTGACCGAAGATACTACCTCATCCACGCCGGCCTGTTTTGCGATGGCTGCCGCCGTGATCTCGTTGTCCCCCGTCAGCATCACCACATGAATTCCCATATCTTTAAGTTTCGAGATCGCCTTTGGCGAATCATCCTTGATGACGTCGGAGACTGCGATGATGCCGAGGATGCGCCCGGCCTTTGCAAAGAGGACCGGAGTCTTTCCCTGAGATGAGAGGGCATCTGCATTTTGACGGATGGAGATGATGGTGGAATCGGCCGGTGATCCATGCATCAGACCCTTTATATATTCAAAACTTCCGCCGTAGATATTATCATCTCCCAGCCGCCCCTTAAGGCCGTTTCCCGAGAGCACTTCAAAATCTGTGGTTTCCTTTGGCACCTCACCGTTTTCGGCGGCGTGCTCCATTATAGCCTTTGAGATGGGATGCTCGCTTTTCGCCTCGAGAGCGTATGCGACCTCCAAAAGTTCATCCTCTGTTGCTTCCGGCAGTGCGATGATATCCGTAACCTTCATCTCACCATTGGTTATTGTGCCTGTTTTATCCAGAGCAACGATCTGAGTTTTCCCCGCCTGTTCCAATGAAGCTGCGGTCTTAAAAAGTATTCCCGTCTTTGCGGCCACACCGTTTCCCACCATGATGGCTACGGGCGTTGCCAGCCCCAGAGCGCAGGGACAGCTGATGACCAGAACAGATACCGCTCTTGCAATGGAATAACCAACGGTTTGTCCAACTATCATCCAGACAATGAATGTGATGAGAGCGAT
>CACXGM010000292.1 GCA_902767075.1 uncultured Lachnospiraceae bacterium | reverse complement strand
TGGAGAGACAGAAGATAATCCGCGACATGAGACTGGATGTTTTTGATGTGCTGGTGGGAATAAATCTGTTGCGAGAAGGCCTTGATATTCCTGAGATCACATTGGTGGCCATCCTGGACGCTGACAAGGAAGGATTTTTAAGAAGCGAAACCTCACTGGTTCAGACCATCGGACGTGCCGCCAGAAATTCCGAAGGACATGTCATTATGTATGCGGATGTGATGACGGATTCCATGAAAAAAGCCATCGACGAGACAAACCGCCGTCGTCAGATCCAGCAAAAATACAACGAGGAGCACGGTATCACCCCCACCACCATACAGAAATCCGTCAGGGAGCTCATCAGCATTTCAAAGGAGATCGCAAAGGAGGAGGCGAGATTCGAAAAGGATCCGGAATCCATGAGCGAAGCAGAACTCAAAAAGCTTTTGGACAAGCTGGAAAAACAGATGCGAAAGGCTGCTGCGGAGCTGGATTTCGAAACCGCCGCAGAGCTTCGTGACAAGATGATAGATCTAAAGAAAGCTTTTGGAAATAAGTGATAAAAACAGTATCTTCATATTTGCTTAAAAGGTTGCTAAATGCAGCCTTTTTTTGTAAAATAGAAATGTTGTGAAAGAAAAAACTTTCGGAGGTTTATGATGTCAAACTATTTTATTGATATGCTTTCTGAGGAAGAAAAGAAGGTAATCTATTATGTGCCTACTTTCGCCGATTTTTTAAAGAAAGTTGAAAAGGACTTTGCCGACAAGGTTGCCACTACCGACGGCAGTGTGAATATTACCTTTAAGGAATTCGTCAGCCGTGTGGCAAAGAGACGTGCGGTCCTCGCCGCAAACGGTGTAAAACCCGGAGATAAGGTTGGAGTTATCGCAAGAAACGACCTGGATGCCATGGAGTGGTTTATGGCTGTTCCTTCCTACGGTGCCATTCTCACAATGCTTCCCGTTCAGCTGGGAGCAGAGCAGATCACCGGTATTTCCATGAAGTTTGGATTTACCGCACTGGTGGCTGCGGATGAGTTTAAACCTCTTACGGAAAATGTTAAGTGCAATGTGATCTCATCAAAGGAGATCGGAAGCGAGGAGGCTCCCTACGGAGACGTGAAAAAGGAGTCCGTTGCGGCTATATACTTTACCGGAGGAACCACCGGAGCTCCCAAGGGCGTTATCCTGACCCACGGCGCAATGATGAGAGGTGCTCTCAACGGAACCTATCAGCCCGGCGGAATATTTGATCACAGAGTAATGGTGATCCTCCCCATGTCACACATCTTCGGATCCATCATGGGATTCCTCTCAGTTCTCTATACCGGTTCCACAGTTATCGCATGCACCGATATGAAGGCGGCAGTGGGACAGATCCCCGTACTTCGCCCCACCTTCCTGGTACTGGTTCCCGGTCTTGTGGAGATCATACTGGGACTTGCAAAGCTTAAGGGCAAGGGATTTTTGGGAGACCTTAAAAAACTCATCGTCGGAGCAGCTCCCGTACCCCCCAGGCTTATCAAGGATGCCGCTGAGTTTGGCATCAAGCTCTTCCCCGGATACGGACTTACCGAGGGCGCAAACCTCACCTCCGCAAATGTTGATATCGACAGCAAGCCCGATTCAATGGGTAAGATCTACCCCGAGCAGGAATACAAGGTTGTTGACGGTGAGCTCTGGATCAAGGGCGATAACGTTATGCTCGGCTATGCCGGAAATCCCGAGGAGACCGCAAAGGTTCTGGAGAACGGCTGGCTTAAGACCGGAGATCTGGTCAGATTCGATGAGGAGGGCTTCCTCTATATCACCGGCAGGATCAAGAATCTTATCATCCTTTCAAACGGTGAGAATGTTTCTCCCGAGGAGCTTGAGGAATGCTTCTACAAAGATTACCGCGTCAAGGACTGCCTTGTCAGAGAAATGCAGGTAGGCGGAAATACCGTTATCGGTGTGGAGATCCTTCCTCTTGAACCCGCAGTTGTGGGAATGAGCGATGAGGAGATACAGTCAAAGATGGAGGAACTTACAGAGAACGTCAACAGTAAGCTTCCCAGCTACATGAGAATTGCCAAGGTGGTAGTGAGAAAAGAGGACTTCCCTCGCACAGGCGCAATGAAGATCGACAGAAACAAAGTAAAGTAAGTAATATAGGTGAAATAATGGCTTCAAAAACAGGGCTCATCTTGGAGGGCGGTGCACTGCGCGGTATCTTTACCGCAGGTGTTTTAGACTGCCTGCTGGATAAAAATGTATATTTTCCTTATGTTGCGGGGGTGTCGGTTGGTGTAAGCAACGCATCGGGCTTTGTATCACGCCAGAAGGGAAGATCGAAAAAAATACTTATTCACGAAAATACCAGAAGCTTTTACGGACTTCCAAATATCTTAAGGACCGGTAAAGTACTGGATCTGGATGAGTGTATCGTAAAATACGCATATGACAATTTCCCATATGATTTCGAGACCTTCAGAAAGTCCGACACTCTGTGGGAGGCTGTTGTTGCAAACTGTGAGACAGGTAAAGCGGAGTATGTCTCCGATTTCCAGACCGACAGAGAGGCACTGGATTTTTGCAAGGCTTCCTGTTCTCTTCCCTTTATCTGCAAGCCCATAGAACTCAGAGGTAAAAAATATCTGGACGGGTCACTGGCGGATTCGATCCCTTATCAGAGAGCTTTGGACATGGGATGCGACAAGATCCTGCTGATCCTCACAAAGGCAGATATCCACGAGGCTACGGATTACAAAAAGCTTAGGCTGCTGGTGGATTTATTCTATCGCAGAAAATATCCGAAGCTGGCAGATACCATCCTGGGCAGAAAGGATCAATACCTTCGTCAGATGGAAGCCATCGAAAAGATGGAAAAAGAAGGCAGGGCTATGATCATTAAGCCCGACGAGACCACAGTTGCACACTTTGAAAACAACAGGGAAAAGCTTGAGAAATGCTATCAGGATGCGTACAAACTGATGGAGAGGCGTTTTGATGAGCTGGACGCATTTCTTAAAGCATAAGGCCCTATTGCTGCAGGCATGAGGCCGGGAGGCAACATATGGCAATAGTTACCACCGAAATAGAAAGAGAATTCAGAAGCTGGCTTAAAACGCAGCTGTACGGAGACGGTATGCGCGTGTTCACGGACAATGAGATCACGGCATATGCTTTTGCGCTTCGTTCATCCTGCGAGAAAATAGGCCAGCTTTCCGTTAAAAATCTGTTCTATTTCAGGACAAAGGAAGACCTGGACAGGGAAGTCGGCTGGCTCAAACTGAATCAGGATTATATCGATATCGATAAGGCGGGGAACGGGACACTCAGCGCAGCTGTCGCGCTCTACGCCTTTTATCTTGAAAACGGAAGCGGCAGCACCGCGCCGGAGATCCATGCGGCCTTTTATCTGTCGGAGGAAGCGTCGGAGGTGGCCAGAAAAGAGACGGATCCCGTGGAATTCTATTACCGTGAGATCCCCATGAAGCCCATTCAAAGGGTGTATTACGGCGCTCCGGGAACAGGCAAATCCTATTCTGTAAGAAAGCTTCTCGAAGCAGAGTACCCGGATGAAAAAGAACTCCGCACTCATATAAAGAGAGTGATCTTCCATCCCGCATATACCTACGGAGATTTCGTGGGAGCCATCAAACCCCTGATCTCTCTGGAAAGACCTTTGGATTACGTGTTTGTGGCGGGACCCTTTGCAGAACTGTTGAAGGCAGCATTCCTGAACCCTTCGGAAAAGTTTTATCTCATTATCGAGGAGATAAACAGAGGATATGCGCCGGCTATATTCGGAGATATCTTCCAGCTTCTGGACAGAGGACCCGAAGGAAAATCCGAGTACGCCATAGTGAACAGAGATCTGGGAGCATATTTTTCAAGAGATCCCTGGATGAAGAATATCTTTTATGACGGAATGGTATGGCTGCCTTCGAACTTCAATATAATCGCCACCATGAACACCGCGGATGAAAACATCTTCGTCATGGACAGTGCCTTTAAGAGAAGATTTGAACTGGTTTATGTTCCCATCGATTTCGATATCCTTCCGGAGGAGATGAAAAAAGAGAGAGCAGTATTCTACGGACCAAGGCCCCTTACAGAGGTTTTTGCGGATTCAAAGATCAACGGCAGATATGCAAAGAAACTGGCCTCGGAGGGAAAACTAAAACGAAACTGGGGAACCTTTGCGGCACTTGTAAATAACGCAATAGACGCAGAAAACCTTGTGGGAAAAAAGCAGGGCAAACCACACAGCGCCCTCATAGCCGAGAACAAAAAGCTCGGACCCTTCTTTGTCAGACCGGAGGAACTGGAGAGCGCGGATGTATTTTTCAACAAGGTGATCTTTTATCTTAAGCAGGATGTCTTCTGTGATTCACCGGAGCTTTTTACCGGATCGTTTGAGGACATCTACGAACGATACGGAAATGGCGGTTCGGACATTTTTGAGCTGCTGGTATAAACATACTGATCAAATAAAACGGAAAGTAAGACAAAAACAGACCTATGAACGACAATAAACCCAAGATGCTTCCCCGCAACACGATCCGCGTGAGGGGAGCAAAAGAAAATAACCTTAAAAATATAAATGTGGAGATACCCAGGGATTCGCTGGTGGTCATGACCGGTGTATCCGGAAGCGGAAAATCTTCACTTGCATTTGACACTATATATGCGGAAGGCCAGAGACGATATATGGAGTCTCTGTCTTCTTATGCAAGACAGTTTCTGGGACAGATGGAAAAGCCCAATGTGGAGAATATCGAGGGTCTTTCACCGGCCATCTCAATAGACCAGAAATCCACAAACCGTAACCCCCGTTCCACCGTGGGAACAGTTACGGAAATATATGACTATTTCAGACTTCTCTATGCCAGAATAGGAATTCCCCACTGTCCGAACTGCGGCCGTGCCATAGAGCGACAGACCGTGGATCAGATGGTGGACCGCATCATGTCACTTCCGGAAGGGTCCAAGATCCAGGTCCTTTCTCCCGTTGTCAGGGGCAAGAAGGGACGGCACGAAAAGGTCATAGAAAGAGCCAGACGCAGCGGTTACGCCAGAGTGCGTGTGGATGGTATCCAGTATGATCTGTCGGAAGAGATAGAGCTTGAAAAGAACAATAAGCATGACCTTGAGATCATCATCGACAGACTGGTGATCAAGGAGGGCATTGAGGGAAGACTTGCGGATTCCATAGAGAATGCTGTCAAGCTGGCAGAGGGACTTCTCTATATAGATGTCATTGACGGTCAGATGCTGACCTTTTCCACCAGCTATGCCTGCCCCGATTGCGGCATCAGCATACCTGAGGTGGAACCCAGAAGCTTTTCCTTTAACAATCCCTTCGGCGCATGCCCTGTATGCGCGGGCCTCGGCTATAAGATGGAATTTGATGCGGAGCTTATGATCCCCGATAAAAGTCTGTCCATAAACGAGGGAGCTATCACCGTTATGGGATGGCAGTCCGCCAACAGCAAGGGAAGCTTTACCAATGCGTTGCTTCAGGCATTGTGCAAAGAGTTTAAGTTTGACCTTGATACACCCTTTGAAAAATATCCAAAAAAGATTCAGGACATTCTTATAAACGGAACCGACAAAGAGGTAAATGTGCATTATACCGGACAGCGTGGAAGCGGTGTCTATCCCACGGTTTTTGAAGGCCTTGTAAAAAATGTTGAGAGGCGTTACAGAGAGACCTTCTCCGAGAGCCAGAAGGCTGAGTACGAAAACTTTATGCGCATTACTCCCTGCAATGAATGCGGAGGAAAGAGACTGAGGAAGGAATCCCTGGCAGTAACCGTTGGTGATAAGAACATCTATGATGTCACATCTTTATCAATCTTAAAACTTGCGGATTTTCTGAAAGGTCTTAAGCTCACAAAGCAGCAGACCCTCATAGGAGAACAGATATTAAAGGAGATCAATGCCCGTGTGGGATTTTTGATAAATGTGGGGCTTGATTATCTGTCTCTTTCCCGCGCAACAGC
>CACXGM010000291.1 GCA_902767075.1 uncultured Lachnospiraceae bacterium | reverse complement strand
TTCGCATCCTTAAAGAACTCTTTATAGATTTTTGAACGCACTGCTGCAAATTCCGGTGAGTTTCTGTCCCTCTCCCTGGGAAGATCTACGTTTATAATCTTACGCACCCTTCCTGGTCTTGAGGAAAGCACAACCACCTTATCTCCAAGATATACTGCCTCATCTATGTCATGAGTTACAAGGACCATTGTTTTTCTTTCCGATTCCCAGATCCTTATGATTTCTTTTTGCATATTTATCTTCGTGATAGCATCAAGGGCTCCAAAAGGTTCATCAAGGAGCAGTACTTCCGGGTTATTTATAAGTCCTCTGGCAATACTTACTCTTTGCTGCATTCCTCCTGAGAGCTGCTTCGGAATAGCCTTTTCAAAACCTTTAAGTCCAACAAGACTGATCAGATTCTCAACCAGTTTCTTTTTATCCGCAGGTTTACTCTTCTTTGCTTTTGATCTTGTAATACCGAACTCAATATTCTTTTCAACGCTCAGCCAGGGAAAAAGTCTTGACTCCTGAAACACCATCCCCGTCTTAAGCGAAGGAGCAAGAACCTTTTCACCGCCGATAACTATCTCCCCCTGCTCCACGGGTTCAAGGCCGGAAAGCATACGAAGCAACGTGCTTTTGCCGCATCCGCTGGCTCCGACAATGCAGACAAACTCCCCCCTCTTAAACTCAAGGTTTATATCCTTTAAAACATCTACGCTTTTCTTGTCGATAGCAAAATTCTTATTCACGCCGCGAATTTCTATCTGGTTTATAATTTCGTTTGCCATAATCATCCTAAGACCAAAAAATCAATTTCTTTTCCAGCAGCTTTAAAATTAGATCCAGAGCCAGTCCAATGATTCCCAAAGTGAATAATCCAACAAACATCACATCCGTCTGGAACATTTCCCTTGCATAGGAGATCATATAGCCGATACCTCTTACCGATGCGATCATTTCAGCCGCCACTACGCTTTTCCATGCATTGCTGAGTCCAAGCCTCATCCCGGTAAACATAGATGGAAGTGCTGCCGGAAGAACTATCTTCCTTATCATGGTCAATTTATTCTTTTCAAGCATTTTTCCGACTTCAAGGAGCTTTATGTCTGTGCTGCTTACGCCCTGCTGCGTGTTTAACAGCACAGACCAAAAGGTGCCCAGTCCGATAACGATCAGTTTTGATTCCTCACCTATACCGTAAAAGAGGATCAAAAGCGGCATCAGACCGATTGTAGGTATTGACCGAAGTACGCTGAAGGCTGCACCGACAAAGTCATCGACAGTGCGCGATATTCCGGTCAGAAATCCCATAAGGACACCGGCCGCAGCTCCAAATGCAAATCCAAGTGCCACACGTCTGACACTGGCTACCAGATGCTGCTGGAATTTGTTTGTAGCCAAAAGATCACATAACGCATCGAAAACCTCTTTGGGAGAAGGCAATATTCTTGTATTTACCCACTGATAGTTGCAGGCAAACTGCCATATTATGATAAACACAATGGGTGCCAGTACAAAGATAATATTGTCCAGCATGATTTTCTTCCTTTTCATTGTCGTTACCTCAAAAAGGCTTTTTATTTTGTGTGAAGACCCGCAAGCTCAAGATAGGTAGTGTCGATTGCATCCTTCGGATCAAACTTAGCCTTGATAAGTCCCTGCTCATACTCATACTCCACAGTTGCTCCAAGGGTTTCGGTCAGTTCATCCGACCATCCGATATCAAATACTCTCGTATCCCAGTACTTACGCGCATTAGTTTCTTCTATTCCGAAGTAATCGGCAACTATCGTAACCGCTTCATCAAGATTCTCCTCTATCCATTTATTTGTCTGATCAAACACCTTAAGCACTCTCGCAACCGTATCGGGATTTCCGGTGGCGAAATCATCAGTTGCCAGAATAAAGGTTGCTGCAAGGTTATAATCCTTGTTTGTTACAATGATCTTACCGCCTGATTTCTCTGCATAGTTATCAAAATTAGGCTGAGTAACCGTAATTGCGTCCACGCTTCCCTCAATCAAAGATGCCAGCTGGTCGGAGCCTGATGAAATGTTCAAAATGTTGATATCAGCTTCAGTAAGTCCGCCTGCTTCAAGTACTTTCAAAATGAACTGATGGTTGTTTGTACCGATTCCGACAGCAACAGTCTTTCCTTTAAGGTCTGAAGGCTGGTTGATCCCGGAATCAGGACCAGCAAGAAGAGCATAAGCATCATCCGATGACCAGAGATTAGAGATTACCCGCACACCTGCATTATTAGCATAACTGTTGGTTGTAGGTACATCGCCGTACTGTACGATATCGAGTTCTCCTGCAGCTATGGCTTCTATCTGCTGAGGACCGTTTGTAAAGTTATGTAAGGAAATCTTATACTCATCGCCGAATTCATCCTGTAAAAATCCCTTCTGGTACGCTACAGTAGCTGTAAAATAATTGTTATTTGTACCGATTCTGATTTCTCTTGCCTGATTTAGATCATCCTTACTCTCAGCATCTGAATTCTCCGCTTTTGCTTCAATACCGTCTGAAGTTGCCGTAAGAACATCCTCCACCGATGTAACTGTCTTGTCTGCACCTTTTGTATTTCCGCAGCCGGCAAACACTCCGATTGCAAAAACTGTTCCAAGTGCCAATGCTATAATTCTTTTCTTCATAATCTGTTTCTCCTTTTCTATTTAGCAAAACGAAGTTCATCCTTAGCCAGACGATCCACATGCAGCTCATATGGATACTTTGCTTCCAGCTCCTCGCGTCTTGCCGCGAATGTTTCTTCTGTCACTTCATCTGCATCAACCAGCCAGATTGCCGATACATCAATGTCATAGCCCAGTTTTTCCTGAGTAGCGACATATGTGTCCTGAAACTCCCGTCCGGAATTAATGGTCTTATAGATTTTACCCTTGATCTGGTAGCTTTTTCTATCTGCCGTGATCACATTTATTGCGACGGTCTTATCAAACCATATGGAGTAGACAAGATTCTTCTGTGTCTGAGATTTTTCCAATAATTCAAGGAATCGTATCCTTCCGTTCTCATCTACCGTAAGCGATCCTTTTGCCGTAACATGCGGGATTCCTTCCTTACTGATGGTAGCTATCACCTTAATAGAGGCAGGATCATTGATCGCATCTATAATTTTCTTCTCTAACTGTATACTCATAGTTTTCTCCTTAGATTCTGTCAAGATTGATATTGGGATGCATACCGCACTTCCTGTAGCTGTCCATATCCGATCTCAGATCATACTTTTTATTGATCTCATACAATCCTTTTGTCAGTCTTACATAGTAATCAAGAGAAGGTGTGAGCTGACCTCTGAATATGGAGTTGTCCCCAACGTGCCAGATATCATGCTTAAGGAGTACTCCGTGAGATGCCATCTCTTCCGCAGTCTCAAAATCTTTTTTGAGAGCCTCATCTTCTGACTTGAAGCCGTTTGGTTTAGCAAGTTCAACTCCGGAAACCAATCCGGTATCCACCTGGCCGCGTCCGAAAATATCGACCGCATCAAACAAACGCTTCTTCCACTCTTCATGAGAAATTGCCTTTGCTTTACCGGGGCAAACCCACTGGTAGAGCTTGTCATCGAACACTTCAAGGTCTGTTGTATAGCTTGTAAGTCCTGTCTGATCGTACAATCTCTGAAGCTGTTCCTTATCCAGAGCTGTTGTATTTACCTGACTGGGCCACTTCTTTGTCTTAAACACAGTTCCCATAGCCTGAAGTATCTCGATGTAAATCTGGAGTTCATCCTCGCAGAGCTTTGGACCGCTCAGGATACTTCCGCCTGTAAGTATGACACCTACGAATCTTCCGGGCTCCTTTACAAGCTCCCTCATAGTCTCTTCTACGTCCTGAAG
>CACXGM010000290.1 GCA_902767075.1 uncultured Lachnospiraceae bacterium | reverse complement strand
TACTACGATTGAAGAAAGATAAAATCGCCAGGATGTGCGCAAACTCGGGCATATCTTGGCAAACTGAGATAAAGCAAGGAGGCTAAATGCCGTGATAAAAGTCTTATTTGTTTGCTGGGGCAACATTTGCCGTTCCCCCATGGCAGAATTCATTTTAAAAGATATGGTTGCAAAGCGTGGTATATCCGGAGAGTTTCGGATAGAGTCCGCAGCTACCAGTAGTGAAGAGTGTTATGGAGGGGTAGGGAATCCTGTATATCCCCCTGCAAGGAGAGAATTGATCAGGCACGGGATCGGAATACCCGGCAATGAACTGGGACTTGAGGAAAAGAGGGCCAGACAGCTTCGCCGCGATGATTATGACAAGTGGGACTATATCATCGGAATGGAGCAGCTTAATATAGGCTATATGAACAGAATACTTGGGGGAGATCCGGAGGGAAAGGTGAAACTACTTATGGATTTTACCGATTCACCGGAGGATATAGCCGATCCGTGGTATAGCGGAGATTTCGCCGGAGTATACGCCCAGATTGAGAGGGGGTGCAGTTCCCTTCTCGAAAAAGTGGGCTTTTGAGTGTTGCGAAAAATGCGGCATAGGTGGATAATAGAAAGGCAAGGCTTTTGTTTGGAAGCCTTGCCTAAATCATTGGTTTGGGAGCGGAAAAATGGATTTTAAAGATATAACCGAGCAGAGCAGACAGGCTGTAACCGAGATTCTTGATAAAGCCGGGCTTAGGCAGGGAGCACTTTTTGTTATCGGGTGTTCTTCGAGTGAGATTCTGGGAGACCAGATCGGAACAGCAACTAATCTGGATTCTGCCAATGCTGTATATGATGGTATTATCCCGCTGTTAAATGAAAAAGGGATTTTTGCTGCAGCTCAGTGCTGTGAGCATTTAAATCGTGCACTTGTAGTGGAACGTGAGGCGATGGAACGGTACGGTTTTGAACAGGTAAACGCTATTCCACAGCCAAATCACGCAGGCGGAGCATTCGCAACTGTCTGCTATCAAAGGTTTAAGGATCCTGTGCTGGTTGAGAGCATAATGGCCAAGGCAGATGCGGGAATTGATATCGGAGGAACTATGATAGGGATGCATATGCATTCCGTGGTCGTACCTATGCGGATATCCCTTCGCAAGATAGGACAGGCACCCATAATATGTGCAAGGCACAGGCCTAAATATGTGGGCGGGCAGAGAGCGATTTATGACGAGAATCTTATGTAAAGACAGGAGAAAATGATGAAAGTCAAAGTTTTCATAGATGGAAGTGAAGGAACTACAGGACTCAGAATTTTTGAGCGTTTTGAGAAAAGAGATGACGTAGAGCTTCTCAAGATTCCCTCAGAACTCAGAAAGGATCCCGATACGGTCAAAAAGTATATAAATGAATCGGATATCACCTTCCTGTGCCTGCCTGATGCTGCAGCTATTGAAGCAGTTTCCATGGTTGAGAATGAGAATGTTACAATAATTGATACTTCCACAGCTCACAGAACGGAAGAGGGCTGGGCGTACGGATATCCCGAGCTTTCTCCGGAGCATAGAGACAGGATCAAAAATGGTAAGCGTATTGCAGTTCCCGGCTGTTATGCTTCGGGTTTCATAACCATTGGTTACCCATTGGTTAACAGCGGCATACTTCCCGCGGATTATCCCGTTTCAATATTTGCTGTTTCAGGATATAGCGGAGGAGGGAAAAAGCTTATTGCTGCTTACGAGGAAGAGGGGCGCGATCCCAAATTCGATTCTGCCAGAATGTATGCCTGGACTCAGAGCCACAAGCATTTAAAGGAAATGAAGAAGATCACCGGGCTTTCAAAGGAGCCGTTGTTCTGCCCTATGACAACAAATTATCACAGCGGTATGATAGTGCAGGTTCCGATCTACGCGGATATGCTGAACAGAAAAATGTCACCCGAGGCACTGAGAGAGTTTTTTGCAGGCTATTATGCAAACGAGAAATTCATTAGAGTGATGCCTTTCGGAGCTGACGTGGAGGCCGGAGGAGCATTATTCTCAGATGCATGCGCAGGCTGGGACGGAATGGAGATCTTTGTCACCGGAAACAGTGAGCGAATGGTGGTGGCTACCAGGTTTGACAACCTTGGAAAAGGAGCTTCCGGAGCCGCTATTCAGTGTATGAATATCGTACTTGGATGTGATGAAGCAAAGGGACTTAACTTGTAAGGGATACAGCTATGTCAGAACTCAAAGAATACACATTTTTACCTACCGAAGAATATGTTAAGACCTTGGGAAGAACTTTTATGCTGGATGATTGCAGAGTTTTGAGCCTGTCGGCATCGGGCGTTGAGTTTACCTATTTCGGAACCAGACTTTCGGTTACTTTTTATGGAGACAGTACTACCACAGTTGAAGCGGATAAGCCGCAGCCCTGGAGAGATCAGGCCAGAGTGGCTGTGATCGTCGATGGTGTGATGCATCTTGACACCGTTATCAAGAAGGAAAAAGAAATCTTTACTGTGTTCGGAGAAGATCCGGCTATGGAAACTGCAGAGCATAAGGTCAGGGTCCTTAAGCTTTCCGAACCCAGAATGTCCGCTGTCGGGCTTGGAAAAATAAAGATTTTGGCGGATGCACCTGCAAAGCCCACGGAGTATTCCGACAAATACATCGAGTTTATCGGTGATTCCATAACCTGCGGGTATGGTATTGATGCACCGGATGAGTGGCATCCATTTTCAACTACCACGGAGAACGCATCCAAGGCATTTTCATACAGGACAGCACAGAATCTCGGAGCGGACCACAGCCTTGTTTCCTATAGCGGTCATGGACTTATTTCGGGCTACACCCCGGATCCTTCCATACCAAAGCTTGAGGAACTCATTCAGCCCTATTATGCAGTATTTGCATATTCCTACAACACTTTCAGAGGAATACGTCTGGAAGAAAGAAAATGGGACTTTGCATCAGAGAGAAAGCCGGATACCATCGTTATAAATCTTGGTACAAACGACGACAGTTATGTTCAGGATGACGAGGATAAAAGAGCTTCATTTTTTGAGGATTATGTAGAATTTCTGGAACAGGTTCATGAGGCTAATCCAAAGGCGCGGATCATTGCAGCCTTCGGACTCATGGGAGACAGGCTGTTTGAAACGGAAAAAGAGGCGGTGGAGCAGTTTAAAGAAAACAGTGGATTTGAAGAGGTTTATGCTTTTCATATAAATCCTCAGGATGCGGAAAAGAACGGGTATGGTTCGGATTGGCATCCTTCCGACAGATCTCATGAGATCGCAGCCGGTGAACTTACCGAATTTATAAAGTCTCTTGGAGGAAAATATGCTCTATAATTTTATACCCGAGGCTACACAGAGTTACCAATTGCCTGTAGCCATGGCGTTTAGTTTTGCACTTACTTTTTTGCTTTTGCATTTTCTTTCTAAATATCTTCCCCGTGACGGTGGCCGTGCTTTTGCGGTAGACGGCGAGAAATCAGCAGGCAAACCTCGCGGAGCAGGGATTGTTTTTATTTCTGTTTTCACAGTGGTGTCGGCGATCTTTGCTCCCATGGATCTGGAACACGGATTCTATCTGATATTGATCATGGTTGCAATGATGACAGGTTTTCTTGATGATGCGGCAAAGAGCCCTTGGGGAGAATATCTCAAGGGGGCATTGGATCTTGCCGTGGCGATACTGACGACTTTTGTATTTTTGGCAAACAATACAACTCAGATCACATTTGCCGTTTTTAATACATCATTCACTATGCCAAAGGTACTATTTGGTATCCTTTCGGTCATAGTTATCTGGGTCAGCATCAATGTCACTAACTGCTCCGACGGTGTGGATGGACTTTCCGGAAGTGTGTCCATCGCAACACTCATGGGCTTTTTTGTTATAATGCAGAAGATCGGAATTTCCGAGGAATTCTCGCCGCTGATATTGATACTTATCACCGGAGTGTCCGCATATCTTTGGTTCAATGCTACTCCCAGCAGACTGATGATGGGTGATGCCGGTTCCAGAGCAATAGGTCTTTTTATAGCCATATGTGCATTAAAGACCCGGGATCCGTTCCTGTTCCTGCAGCTGGCACTGGTTTTCCTTCTGGATGGCGGCTTGGGCCTTATAAAGGTTTTTCTGTTAAGGTTTTTAAAGATACATATTTTGAAAAATGTCAGGACACCTCTTCACGATCATGTACGCAAGGTGTGGGGATGGTCCAACACACAGTGTGTATATCGTTTTACCATCATTCAACTGGTAATATGCGCCACGGTTTATTTCCTTGTATAAATAAAAAGGAGCAAAACAGATATGTTTGATAAATTGACAAAATCCGATATTGAAAAAATGGAGGCGGAGATCGAGCATCGTAAGCTTGTGGTCAGACCAAAGGCACTTGAGGATGTAAAAGAAGCCCGCGCCCAGGGAGACCTTTCGGAGAATTTTGAGTACTATGCCGCAAAGAAGTTCAAGAATCAGAATGAGAGCAGGATCAGATATCTTGAGAAAATGATCAAGACAGCGACGGTGATAGATACGGATTCGGCGGAGGATGAAGTGGGAATGAACAATACCGTGACACTTCGCTTTCTTGCAGACGGTTCCGAAAAAACTTTTAAGATAGTCACAACTGTCAGAGCAAATGCATTGAAAAATCTCATCACGAATGAGTCGCCGCTTGGTAAGGCGGTGCTTGGAAAGCGTATCGGTGAGACCGCACATGTGGAAGTTAATTCCGATATCAGCTATGATGTGGAAATAGTTGCTGTAGAAAACACTGATGATTCCGGTGATGAGATCAGAGGTTTCTAGTTTAGTTTAGGGAATTTTTATGCCTGAAGATATTTTAAAACAATACATTTTATTTGATCTGGATGGTACACTTACGGATCCTAAGGTGGGAATCTGTACTTGTGTTCAGTATGCCCTTTCTTCTTTTGGGATAGAAGAGCCGGATCTTGATAAGCTGGAGCCTTTTATAGGGCCTCCGCTGATAGACAGTTTCAAAGAGTTTTATGGTATGTCCGACGAGGATGCGAGGAAAGCTGTGGAGAAATACCGCGAGCGTTTTTCAACAGTGGGACTTTTTGAAAATAAAGTATATAAGGGCATTCCTCATATGCTCAAAAGACTTAAGAAAAACGGCTTTCACCTTGCGGTTGCATCGTCTAAGCCGACTGTTTTTGTTGAAAGGATACTGGATCATTTTAACCTCAGAAAGTATTTTGAGGTGATAATCGGGAGCAATCTGGACGGCAGCAGGTCTGATAAAAATGAGATCATAAGCGAAGCTTTGAAGCAGCTTTTTCACAGCAACAGAATAAATAAGGATCTCGTATATATGGTGGGAGATCGAAGATTTGATGTGGAAGGCGCAAAAAAACAAGGCGTGGAAAGCGTGGCTGTGGCTTTCGGATACGGAAGCTTTGAAGAACTGACGGATGCACACGCTGATTATATCGTGTTTTCACCCAAGGAACTGGAAGAATTCCTGATGCGTGAAACGGAAGAATACACAGAGGGTCGTATCAGCAGAAAGAAGGGAACGGGAATCGGTCCCATTTCATTCAAGGCAGTGCTGGTGGTTATAGGGTCTTTTCTGGCGTTTATCATTGTAAGGATGATCGGAGAGATCCTCCTTACATCTCTGTTTTCAAGCATTGTCGTGTTTTTGCCCGATGGGGTCAAGGCGTTTTTGCTGGAAGGGTCGCAGGCAGATCCGGGCAGTTTTTTCTATACGGGTAATATCGGTTCCATTATAACGGGGATCAGTTATATTCTGGGTACGATCCCTCTGATCTTTTTTGCAAAAAGAAATATCGGGAGAACATGCAGAGAAATGTATCTGCTTCATCCCATGAATCCCGGGGTGTTGAAGATAATAACAGGATGTGTTTTTGTCATAAGCTTTTCTCTTTCGACGCAGATCGCGGCAGTGCTGGTGAATGCAGCGGCTTCTTCTTCAACATATGGGGAAGTGGCTTCGGCTCAGTATAGCTGCAGCCTGGCGGTTGGCATCATAGTGAGCTGTATCATCGCGCCTTTAGCGGAGGAGATATTGTTCAGAGGGATCATCTACACTTCTTTCAGGCGATATACACCTATCTTTTTGGCAGTTATCATTTCCGGGGTAATATTCGGCATTTATCACGGAAATATAATTCAGGGTATCTATGGCTTCATTTTTGGATGTCTGATAGCGCTTGCATATGAGTATTACGGCAATTTCGCAGCGCCGGTGGCTGTTCACGTGCTTCAGAATCTGGTGGCTTATCTGGGGACATACTTTCTATTGCAGAATTCATTTATACTGAGCTGGAAGTTTGTGGCAATCATGGGAGCAGTGGCTTTAGCTGCTGTTATAGTACTTTTTCGCATCAGAACCAAATGAGAGACATTTATTTCTCCTAAAAAAGTTTAATATTATAAGCGTAGGGAAATTTTGGTGGTTTTCAGGTATTTGCCAAGCGGGGAAAGGAGACTACAGTGCTTATAATCCACACAGCAGACGTTCATCTCGACTCGAAGCTGAACCGGTATTTTGACAGTACAAAGGCGGCTGAGAGAAGAAATGAGATAATCCGTAATTTTCAGAGAATGGTTGAATATGGGGCAGAAAAGGGCGTGCGGGGCATTATTATCGCAGGCGATCTTTTTGATGTCAGAAACATTTCTGCAATGGCCAGAGATGCGGTGTATTCTTCTATCAACAACAATTCCGATATCGAATTCTATTATCTCGCCGGTAATCATGATGCGGATGCTTTCATTCGTCAGATCACGGATAAATACGGCGATATTCCGGAAAACCTTCATCTGTTTTCAGATACCTGGACTTCCTATGAACTTGCGTGTCCGCAGACAGGTGTATCGGTGGTTATCACCGGTGCGGAGTTAAATGAACGAAATAATAAAAAACTCGTTGATTCACTTCTGCTTGACAGGAACAGAATAAATATTGTCACACTGCACGGACAGGAGGTAGAGACCGCCGGTAAAAAGGATGCGGAGGTCATTCCTTTACGTGAGTACAGAGACCGGGGGATCGACTATCTCGCCCTCGGTCATATACACGAGCCTAAGTATGAAAAGCTTGATGCCAGAGGGTATTATTCCTATGCCGGCTGTCCTGAGGGAAGAGGGTTTGATGAAGTCGGCCCCAGGGGCTTTAATCTTCTTGATGTGAGTGAAAAAGGGATCGAAAGGACATTTGTGCCTTTTGCAAGCCGCATTATATATGATGTATCCGTCGATGTTTCAGAGGCTGTCACTTCAGATGATGCTATAAAGCTCATCAGGGACGCTCTTATGGATGCCGGTGTGACGGACAGGGATATGGTGAAGGTGCGTCTTGCCGGAAATATATCCCTGGATGCTTTGCTTGATACAGGATTTATAGCCGGTAGTCTCATGGATGACTATTATTTCGTTAAAGTCGTAGATGAGACCAAGCCTTTTATAGACTATGAGGAATTTGCAGCTGATAAGTCACTTAAGGGGGAGTATGTCCGTCTGGTAAAGGCTATGTCAGAGGCGGGTGAGATCGATGCCGATGAGGCCGAAGAGTGTATTGCAATGGGTGTCAGAATTCTGATGGGGGAGGAAAAGCTGGTATGAAGATAAAGAAGATCAGTATCGAAAACTTTGGAACCGTATCAAACTACTCCCTGGATCTTGATAGTGGCATCAACACTCTATTGGAGGACAACGGATGGGGCAAGTCCACTCTGGCTGCCTTTGTGCGGATAATGTTTTATGGTTTTGAGGGGGAGAGAAGCAGAAAAAGTATAAAAGAGAAAGAAAGAGAATTCTTTCGTCCATGGAACGGTGGGACTTTTGGAGGAGTGATCGAGTTCGAGACCTCAAAGGGGGAGTATATTCTGACCCGAACCTTCGGCCATACCAAAAAGGACGAGGATACTTTTGACCTGAGAGACGCCGTGACAAAAAAGGAAAGCACTGATTATAACAGTGAGGAGATCGGAAAGGCACTGTTTGGGTTGGATTCGGAGAACTACCAAAAGACAAGCTTTATCAGTCATGAAGGAGTGAAATACAGCGGCGTTGGAAGTGAAGTGGGTTCGAAGGTCAGCTCTGCGCCTCAGGCCGATGATCTGGCTGAATATGACCGGGCTTGCAGTCTGATGAAGGACTATTTAAACAGTCATTCACCCAGAGGAGCAAGAGGCAGTCTTTCAAAGCAAAAAAGCGAGATCTCAGAGTTAAAGCATGAGACCGATCGTGTGAGTGATGTTACCGGGAGGCTTGAAAATGAGAGGAGCCTTCTTAAAAACATGGAGGAAGAGTGCGGAGCGTTAAGGCAGAGAAAAAAACTCCTGGAAGACGAAAAGAAGGGGCTTTTGATCACACGGGAAAAGGCACTGAAAAAGACCACTCTCGAGGAAAAGAAAAACAATGTCTTAAAAAGGGAAAATGGGATAAAAAAGCTTCTTGAAGAATCCTGTGTTCAAAATGCTGACGAGGAACTGATCTTAAAAGCTGAGGAAAAAATAAGTGAGCTCGCCGGTCTTTCGGTAAAGTTTGAGACAAAGAAGGCATCCTCTGTCGATGAAAACCTTGTGAGACTTAAAAGAAAGTACGGAGAAGATATTCCCGACGCTGATGAGATACAAGCCAGAATAGACGATATGGATCTCATACAGGAGATGATACACAAACATGACGGTATTGAGGACATGATCGAGCGCGAAAAAGAAGCTGCGGAAGATGAGCGGAGAAGACGCGAGGAGGCCAAAAGAGACAGAGAGGCTCTGAACAGGAAAAAACTATTCACCGCGAATGCCTTGATCATAGCAGGAGTGATCAGCTTCCTGCTGACCGCAGCCGGGTGCGCCGCTCTGTTGATCCTGGTACCTGCTAAGGTGTTTGGCATTATAGAGGGAGCGTTGTCCCTTATTGGTATCGTTTTGATCATTGTCGGTGCTGTATCAAAAGGGAAGCTGAGACGGCAAGGTGACGGCACGGAAGATCTTTACGACAGGAGCAGTGGGGTAATAGAATCTCTCCGGAACAAAAGTAAGGAGTACGATCAGAGGATTAAGGATAAGGAAAGAGTTGTCAGCGATTATTTAAAACGATTTGACATCGATTACTACCGAAGTGACGCGGCGGATATCCTGTATTCCATAAAGAGCGAGACTGCGGATTACAGGAAGAGTCGTAAGGCACAGATCGCTCTCCGGGAGGAAATTGACAGTCTTGCGGAAACGGGAAAATCAATTTGCGATGAGATAAGAGATATTTTTTCCAAGCTGGGCATGGGAGGTACAGAGCCTATATTTCCCGGGGAAAATACGGGACTTAGAAAGAAGCTTGAAGAACTTAAAAAAGCCATATCCGAGCAGGGATTTATGAAGTCAGAGCTTGAAAGCGCCAGAGCGGATCTGGAGGTCTTTCTTTCGGAAAACCCCGGAATCG
>CACXGM010000289.1 GCA_902767075.1 uncultured Lachnospiraceae bacterium | reverse complement strand
TACGCAAATATAGCTTCGACAAATGCATCGGGATCAAATTTCTGCAGATCATCGATTCCTTCACCGACCCCTATATACTTAACAGGGATATCAAGCTCCGACTGAATCGCAATAGCGATCCCTCCCTTTGCGGTTCCATCCATTTTCGTAAGCACAATTCCCGTCAAAGGTGCCACCTCGGAGAATTCCTTCGCCTGAGCAAGAGCGTTCTGACCCGTTGTTCCATCCAGAACTATCAGATTCTCTCTGTGAACATCAGGATACTCTCTGGAAATGATCTTATCCATCTTACGGAGTTCCTCCATAAGATTCTTTTTATTATGAAGACGGCCAGCAGTGTCGATGAGAAGCACATCCACATTTCTCGCCTTGCTGGCAGATACAGCATCAAATACCACACTGGCCGGATCCGCGCCGTTTACAGAGCTGACAATGGGAACATCAGCGCGCTGTGCCCAGATCTCCAACTGTTCACCGGCGGCAGCCCTAAAGGTATCTGCAGCGGCGATCAGAGTTTTGCGCCCCATGGATTTAAACTTGGAAGCCAGTTTTCCGACGGTGGTAGTCTTTCCCACACCGTTAACTCCGATCACCATGATAATGGACTTTTCGGTCTCGAATTTATACTCCGCATCCTGAACAGCCATCTGTTCTTTGATGCTTTCCTTAAGTATCTCACGGCATTCTTCAGTCTTTTTAAGATGCTCCGATCTAACACGCTTTTTGAGATTCTCGATAATGTTTTCAGTAGCGCTTACGCCTATATCAGCCATTATCAATATCTCTTCCAGTTCCTCGTAAAAATCATCGTCAATCTCGGATGCGGTAAAAATACTTCCAAGGCTCTTAGCGAAGCTGTCCCTGGTCTTTGTAAGGCCATTTTTAAGTCTGGCAAAAAAGCCAAGCTTCTCAGGCGCAGCATTTTCAGGCTCTGAGTCTACATCCGAAGGTTCATCAGACTCTCTTTCCCGGTAACTGACATTATTATCTTCTGCGATTTCATTACTTTCTTCGGAAATCACTTCAGGAGCAGTCTCATCATCTTCATTTTTCTTTCTTCCAAAAGGCCACATATTAATCCCTCAAAAACTATTCATCAAGATCTTTTTCAATAAGATTTACGGATACAAGAGTGGATACCCCCTTCTCCTGCATTGTGATACCGTAGAGACGATCCACATTTTCCATAGTTCCTCTTCTGTGTGTAATGACGATAAACTGTGTATGCTTTGTGAGTTTATGAAGATACTTTGCAAATCTGCCAACATTCGAATCATCAAGCGCAGCCTCGATCTCGTCCAGCAAACAGAAAGGCGAAGGCTTAAGATTCTGAATGGCAAACATCAATGCGATAGCCGATAAAGCCTTTTCTCCACCGGATAGCTGCATCATGTTCTGCAGTTTCTTTCCCGGGGGCTGAGCTATGATCTTGATACCTGCTTCGAGGATATCAGCATCATCCATAAGTTCAAGTGTACCTTTACCACCGCCAAAGAGCTCTTTAAATACCCTGTCATATTCATTGCTGATCTCACTGAACTTTTCAGCAAACTGCTTTCGCATGGATTCATCCAGTTCGGCAATGATACCCTTTAAAGTCTCTGCAGCTTCGATAAGATCTGTCTGCTGAGTCTTCATGGTGTTGTATCTTTCGGATACTTCCTTATATTCCTCAATAGCGTTTACATTAACATCGCCAAGGCGCTTTATCTTGTCCTTTATCTCAGCGATATCTCTCTTCATAACAGTCAGATCGGTCATTGACTCATCCCTGATCTGTGCTGCAGCGGAAAGTGTGATCTCATATTCCTGCCACATATAATTGATATGACTGTCGATGGACTCTTCACATCTTTCCTTCAAAGAATTAAGTCTGAATACTTCCTTATCCAGAGCAGTCATCTTATCATTAAGCTCTTCTCTGTTTTCAAAGAAGGATTTCTGCTTTGAAGAAAGCTCACTTTTCTTTTTCATATTATTCTGCATGGAGGTCTGACGTTCTTCCGCTACAGAATAGGACTTCTCGATGGTAGCCTCGATCTCCTCGATGCTCTTTTTGTTCTCCTGAACCATCTTGGCATTTGATTCAAGAGCTGACAGAACTGCAGCAAGTTCTTCGTCGGACTTGGCAAGTTCTGAATCAATCCTGTCTAAATTAGTCTGCTTGAAGCTCTGCGCCTGGCGCATCTTCTGAACTTCAACTTCCCAGGAATTAACCTTAGCGGAGCATTCCGACTCTTCCTTGTGCTTTTCTTCCAGAATCTTTGAAAGCTCGTTTATCTCTTCCTGAGTCTTTCTCTCCAGCTCCTCACTGGCAGACAGCTCATCCTTAGCCTGCTCTCTTCCTTCCTTTATCTCGATAAGCTGATTCTCGATGACCTGCTGTTCCTGCGAAAGGGAAAGAACACTTTCTGATTCCTCCTCCATACGCGCTCTTGCGGAAGAAAGATTGATCCTTGCGGTATTCTGTTTGATCGTAACATCCTGTATCTCTGACTTGATCTTTTCCAGTTCCGCTCTCTTTTCGGTACGCTTATCTCTTAACTCATTGACCAGTCTGTCGCCTTCTTCGATCTTACCTTCAAGCTTGGCAACATTCTTTTCAAGATCGGCTATCTCACGTCTCTTACCGAGAAAATTCGTATTATTCCTGAAAGCACCGCCGCTTATAGCACCGCCCGGAGCAAGAAGCTCGCCCTCAAGGGTGACCATACGGATAGTATAATTGTATTTTCTTGCGATCTTAGTGGCATTGTCCACAGTATCAACAACAACGAATCTGCCGAGAAGGCTCTCTGCAATATTTGCATAAGCAGGGTCTGTATCAACCAGTGTATGAGCAAGCCCCAGAACGCCCTTTTCATCCAGCACTTCTATGGCTTTGATCTTCTGTGGATTGGTAACAGCATCCATGGGAAGAAATGTCGCTCTTCCAAGCTTGCCTTCCTTCAGAAATTCGATCAGTTTCTTTGCGGTGTTCTCGTCCTTTGTGACAATGTTCTGAATATTACCGCCAAGAGCAGTTTCGATAGCGGTCTCATATTTTTTATCAACCTTAATGATATCCGCAACGACACCTACAATTCCCTTGAAACGATCCTTCTGTTCCATTACCTTCTTGACACTGCCGCCGTAACCCTCGTATCTCTCGGCTATATCAAGGAGTGTCTGAAGCTTTGTCTTTTCCTGATGATAAGTATTCTGGTCAAGCCTCAGTTCATCATCGGTCTTATTGATCCTGGACCTTAAGTTTTCGATCTCGTCCTCAACACTATGCTGCTTTGAATTAAGATCCTTAATAGCATTGCAGGCTTCTTCAAACTCCGCCTCCATAGCTTTGATGGAGTCTTTTCTCTCCTCCTCGTCGGATTTAACGCGAAGGAGTCTGGAGTTAAGCTCTGCCTTTCTGACATTTATCTGCTCATTCATTGAATCAAAGCGGCTCATCTTTGATTTGATGGTACCGCGTGAATTCAATTCATTAATGATGATATTCTTTCCGGCTTCAACCTTTTTGTTGATCTCTTCGATTTCGCTTTGAACCTTGGATAAAGCTTCAGCCAGCTCAGTCGCAGTCTTTTCGATCTCTTTTGCCTGAGCATCGGTATCCACATTATCGTTCAAAAGCTTTTCTTTTTCTTCTTTTCTGGCCTCGATCTCAGCTGTAATAGACTTCTTTCTTTCAAGATAATATGCATCGCTGTCGCCTGCGGAGCGGATCTTTTCCTTCAAAAGATCGATCTGTCCCTCCAGGCGGCTTCTGTTCAGATCGGTATTGGACAGTTCACTCCTGGCTTTTTCAATCTCCTTATCAAGTTCTGAGATCTCCTGCTGAATACTGTCATACTCTTCACGAACGCCTTCGTACTGTTGTTTGATCCCGCCAAGTTCATCGGTAGCATTGGACAGCTTTTCTTCCGTCTCTGACAGATTCTTGTTTAATTTCTCATGTTCAAGCAAAAAAGCATTGATATCCAGAGTCTTTAAATTCTCTTTGTAGGAAAGATACTGTTTTGCTTTTTCACTCTGGCGCTCCAAAGGTCCGACCTGGCGCTCCAGCTCGGATAAAATATCATTTACTCTGACTAAATTGTTCTGCTCATTTTCAAGCTTTTTAATAGCGGTATTCTTGCGTCTCTTAAACTTTACAATACCCGCAGCCTCATCGAAAAGTTCACGTCTTTCCTCGGGTTTACCGGAAAGTATCTTATCGATCTGTCCCTGTCCGATAATGGAATAACCTTCCTTGCCGATACCGGTGTCATAGAATAACTCATTTACATCCTTCAATCTGCAGGTGGTACCGTTAAGGAGATATTCACTCTCACCGGATCTGTAAAGTCTTCTGGCAATGGTTACTTCATCATATTCAGTAGGAAGTGCATGATCCGCATTGTCCAAAGTAATGGCAACATATGCGTAACTAAGGGGCTTACGGGTCTCTGTACC
>CACXGM010000288.1 GCA_902767075.1 uncultured Lachnospiraceae bacterium | reverse complement strand
ACCCTAGTATTGCATTTTACCATCTGCAATGGCTTTGTCAACCCATAATTTCAGGGACTGGGTCATAAGAGAGATCTGCTCCAGATTCGCGCGGATGGTCTCAAAGTCTTCCACCTGATCTTCATCCACCTGTCCGTTTGATGTTATCTCTATAAGCCTGTCCTTGTACTTTTCCATTGTATTAAGGGATGAGAGCATCACCAGAGTGATCTCCGCCAGGCTCTTATATTCAAGCTGCGGAACGCTCTCCTGTCCGATGGGGCACTCATGAGAGCAAAAGTAATTACAAAGATGGGGCGCCTTGTACGCCTTTGCCATCAAAAGTATCTCATCCGGATGCGGAAGAGACTTACCACTCTCAATCTTTTCTATTCTGTCATCCGACACATATTCCATCAGTTCGCTTGCCGCTTCTCTGGTAAGCTCCTGGGCTTCCCTTGCAAGCTGATATTCGTTCTTGTTTTCTCTGACTGACTTCTTTCCCATAACCCTCTCCTCAGATCATATTATGTAATCAGATCGTACTACTTAATCAGAGGCAAACATCATATGTCTCTGAATGTGCCTCCCTCCCGGAAGGGTGCAGTTCATAACAAACCGCACGGTAAATACACGCACTAAATATAATATCACATATTCCGCAGAAAATAAATTTTCCCATAAAAGAAAACATAGTAGAACCGAAGTCCTACTATGCTTCTTATGAGGGGGGGAGAATAGGCGACTCGCGTCACCTATTTGCTAATACTATAAACAGAACTTGTGAATTGCGTGTGTCTATAATATGAACATTTTGTAAACTTTCCTAAAGTGCGCTCGGTTTTATTCCGGCTAATATCAGCGGTCATGTCGCCTGTTTTTTAGCCGCGGACTTCAAAATGCAGATTTTCATGTCAAAGATTCCAGAACCCGGGCGCGATGGCTCCAGAGGTGACCTGACTCGGCGGTGCGGTGACCGGCGCAGGCGATCTCGTAGGCGCGCTCCAGATCTGTGAGAAGTGCCTGCGCCAACGAAGCTGCCCCGGCCGCTGTCTCATCCGCGGATAGAAGCGGGAATCCTTCATAATCTACTCCCGGAGTGATCACTGTATCCAGATACTCGGAACTGTCCGATAATAAAGTACATCCCTGAAGCATGGAGCTAAATACCCGGTCGTGGGCGCCGGCCTTGAACCAGGGCATCATATTTATAGAAACCTTTGCCTGGGACAAAGCCTGCAGACACTGAAGACTTATGACGCTTTCGCCGGTGTGGATCAGATTCTCCGGGTGCTTGCAGGGTGCTTTATCCCAATCCTTTCCCGTGCAGAAAACCTTGATCCCGCTGTCTGCCAGAGCCGTAACGATCTTTCCGCGATACACGTTTCTGACATACAGATCTATATATACCATCTGGTAGCATGCCATCATATATTCATCATGGGTGCTGTCAGGAAACTCTTCCGTCAGGCGTTTCATCAACATCTTCTCAAGGGGTACGGCGGGGTGCTCCAAAAGATCATTTGCTATATCCATAATGAATTCTTTATACTCCGGGCCAAGTCTTGCCAGAGAAGGCTGAAGTTCATCAAGGGGCACGTAATTTCCGATAAACAGAGTATCCAAGCGGCGTTCCTTCCACGATTCAAATGTCTCCATTCCCTGTGAAGTGCCGCTTCCCATGTTAAAAAAACCGATATTGTCCGGTGTGATGATGCCGGGCTTTCGCCACAGGTCGCATACGGGTACGTTTCCTGCAAGGGGCATAAAGGTCACCTCCCCGTACTCCGGATAATTCTCTTGTAGAAACTCCGCATGATATCTGTCTATGCAGACCAGCTTCAGATTCTCTATTCCGGAGGACAATTGGCGGTAATAATACACGGGTGAGTCAACCAAAACACATATCTTCCGGATGTCAAACTCGTCCCAGATGCTGCTTAAACCTACGCCGAACTGACCCTCTGCACATAATCCGATAAAGTTGAAAGTGATAAGAACAGAATTCCCGGGGTCACCGAGTTTTTCAAAGGCTTCAATGCTGGCTGACGGATGACCCATATCCCACAAAAAAACCTCCCTGCCGGCATCGAGATAACTCTTAGCCAATTGCAGGGAGAAATATTCAAGTGTCTCTGTGGAACCTACTATTAAGATGATCCTCTTCATCAAATCCACTCCATGATCTTCGATTAATTACTGCGTACGCTCTCTACGGTTTCCTACAGCCCCACGCTCTCCACAATACCCTTCAGCCACATAGCCAGGAACAGAAGAATCTCAGCCCAGGCTACCACCGGCATGGGTTCATAGGATTTGCGGGCTCTTAAACCTTCCCACAGTTTCCAGATACAGCTGATCAAAATGATACTTATGATAAAGGAGCCAAGGTTCGCATAATTTCCAAAAGGGAGTGCCAGAATGCCCAGTATGATAGTGGCAATAATGGAAATGATGAATCCCTTTGAAAGGATCTTGACCTCACCGAAATTCTCGTTGCCGGTACGCAGTGCCATGATGAGCACGATGATAAAGGGAACTATGAGGAGCAGGAACTTTGAAAGTTCGGGATACCAAAGTGCGATGGCATTTTTTGTCCTGCCGTTTGTAAGGTCTTCTCTTAGTTCAAACAGGATCTTTATATCCATTATCCTCTGAAGGTAAACATACTTAAGCTTAGGAACAAAAGCAAGATAAAGTATAGTAAACCTGGCAAGCTGTGTGATCCTCTTTCCGCCGAGAATGACAAAGATCAAAAGCACCAGCAGTTCCAGCAGATACAGGCCCACCAGCATCAGGATCAACGAGAAGTCCTCTTCTCCGCTCTTTCCAAACTGCCAAGCACGAAGCAACAATGAGATAACTATCACCCCGATAAACACGGGATTCTGCACGCGGTCAAATATATCAAAAGGGTTCTTTTTCAAAAAAGGAGGAAACTTTATCTTCATCAGCTTATTCCTCCCACATCTTCAAGCATTGTAAATATCATATATAAAAATGAGCAAAGTGCCAGCGCATAGCCCCAGATGGCAACCTTTTTGTACTCATTTATAAAGCTCCTTAACAGACTGCAGAACAGTATGATGGCGATCAAAAGTGTAGCTACCTGAATGCCGTTTACGGAGAAAACGGGGATAGCCTGAAGGATAAACCTGAAAGCAACACAGCAGCACAGAACCCCTACCAGCAAAAGGTGTACCACATTCAGCCAGCCTCCGCATCTTAATACAACCGCCAGTATCAAAAGAGCCAGCACCACAGCCGGGAAAATACTGAACGCCAGATACTCTCCGTTCATAAGGGATTCCTTTTTGAAGTTTCCGCTGTTGAACATATAGAAAAGTATACCGGCAAGAGAGCTTCCGCCCGCCATCCACAGCCAGGGCTTACCCGATACGGAAAGCACACTGTAGGACAAAATTATGGAAAGCACGCTCACGCAAAAAGCTATAAGTCCAAAGGCTGCATTCTGCCAGCCGCACAAAAATGCGCACACGCAGGCTAAAACAGCTCTTAACATGGCCATCCTCTCGTCTCTGTCCGGAGAAGCCAGCTCAAATATCACAAGATAAAGGAAGATCAAAAAAGGCAGAGCCGGGAGAACATAATTGATCAGCCCAAACTCCCAGAGATAGGAATACTTCCAGTCACTGTTTAATGAGAACATCAAAAACAGAGGAAGTGCCACAAAAAGCATATT
>CACXGM010000287.1 GCA_902767075.1 uncultured Lachnospiraceae bacterium | reverse complement strand
TTTTTGCGGGGTGGAAGCCCCTGCGGTAATACCCACCAGGTTGGCAGATGCGAGACGGCCCGTATCTAAATCATCCGGTGTCTGAACGTAAAAGGTATTTTCACAACAATTCTTACAGATTTCAAACAGCTTTCTGGTGTTCGAACTGGTGTGACTTCCAATCACGATCATAGCGTCCGCCTTACTCGCAAGCGACTCGGCGGCGCGTTGTCTTTCCTCTGTAGCATTACAGATTGTATTCACAACATTAACATTGTACTCTTTTTTTTCGAAAATAGCAACAATCTCTTGAAATTTCTTGCTTTGAAACGTGGTCTGAGACACCAAAGTATAGCCCGAATCCACGTTAGGACTGAATTTCTCGGCATCTGAAAAATTTTGAAAAATTTTTGATTTTCCCTTTATCCACCCCTTTATCCCCTGCACTTCGGGGTGATCCGGGTCTCCTACGATGAGTATTTCTCTTCCGAGAGAGGATTCCTGCATCACCGTGCGATGGATCTTTTTTACAAAGGGACAGGTTGCATCCACCACCTCAAAGCCTTTATCCGCCAGCTTGTTATAAACTGCCTCGGATACGCCGTGAGCTCTGATGATTATGATGGCATCCTTTTCGGGTACCGTGTTTTCGAGATCAGCCTCATCTTTGATGACTTTGACCCCCTTCTCCTCCAGCTCCCTTACCACTTCCTCATTGTGAACTATGGGGCCGTAGGTGTATATAGGCCGGCCTGTTTTCAGTTTTTCGTATACGCTCTGAACCGCTCGTTCCACTCCAAAGCAGAAGCCAGCATGTTCAGCCAGAACTATCTCCATTGGTTACTTCCTTTTGTCTTAACTATTTGCAAAGATCACAGATCGCATCCACCACTTCTTCGATGGTCATGTATGAAGAATCCACCAAAGTAGCATCTTCCGCCTGCTTTAAGGGTGATATCTCTCTGTGCATATCCTGATAATCTCTCTGCTCGATATCAGCCTTTATCTTATCAAAATCCGGCTGTTCTCCCTTTGCCACCAGCTCATCAAAACGTCTCTTTGCCCTGACTTCGCTAGAGGCGGTAAGGTACACCTTCGGGTCTGCCCAGGGCAGCACCACTGTTCCGATATCTCTTCCGTCCATGATACAGTCATTTTCCTTTGCAAGTTTTTGCTGCAGATCAAAGATCTGTGCCCTTACAGCAGGAACCGCCGAAGTCTTGGAAGCAACATTTCCGACTTCCTCGGTACGTAAAAAAGCATTGACGTTTTCACCGTTTAAGTATACGATCTGTACCCCATCTTCATATCCGATGGTTACATTCGCGCTCTTACAATCTTTTGAAACCGCATCGGGATCATTTACATCAGTCCCTTTTCTCAAGATATAAAGAGCAATTGCTCTGTACATGGCTCCGGTATCTACATAGATAAGATTCTTCTTTTTTGCAACCATTTTTGCTATGGTGCTTTTTCCCGCTCCTGCAGGTCCGTCTATTGCTATATTAAGTGGCATTATTATTTCTCCTGTTTATTCTCTTTTTTGCAGAGCATTATAAGCATAATACTCAATGTTTAATCTGCAGTTTTTAACCAATGGTTAATCCATGGATCAAACCGCGTCTCCCGCGGCATGTCCGGTGGACCAGGCAATCTGCAGATTAAAGCCTCCGGTCTGTGCATCAAGATCCAGCACCTCACCTGCAAAATAGAGGTTTTTTATGATTTTGGACTCCATTGTACCGGGATCTATATCCTTTACAGACACTCCTCCCCTGGTGATAATAGCTTCTTCCAGGCCTCTGGTTCCGGTTATTGAAAGAGTCAGCCCCTTCAGTGTATGAAGAAGTCTCTCTCGCTCCTGTCTGGTGATATCATGAACTTTCTTATCCCGTTCTATCCCGGCTAAATCTGTCACAATGGGTATCAGACTCGCAGGAAGAAGTTCACCCAGGGAATTTACAAAACTCTTGTTGGCATTTTTTTCGAAATCCCGGAGCAATCTTTTATCGAGCTGTTCATCAGACAAAGCGGGCTTTAGATCGATCATCGCCTTGACATCTTTGTCCTTTTCCGGGTCGTAGAAACAGCTGCCCGTAAGTACCAGAGGGCCGCTGATCCCAAAGTGTGTAAAGAGCATTTCTCCGAACCCTTCGTAGAGAGTTTTCTTTCCGGAGATAATCTTTAAGGACACATTTTTCAGCGACAGTCCCATTACCTTTGAGACCCACTTTTCCGCTGTCTCCAGAGGAACTAAGGAAGGCTTTGGCTCTGTTATATTATGCCCCGTCTTTGCCGCAAATCTGTATCCGTCCCCTGTTGATCCCGTCAGAGGATAGGACACTCCGCCGGTACAGACTATCACCGCATCCGCTTTCAGGGGAATGCTTTTTGCCGCGGTGTGATTGGTATTTTTTTTGATCACTCTCACGCCTACGGCTCTATCGTCTTCTGTTATCACTTCACGGACAGTTGTATTTAATCTCACTTCCACTCCGTACTGATCCAGGAGTTTCTCCAGAGTTTTGATTATATCGGATGAATGGTCGGACTGCGGGAAAACTCTGTCCCCTCTTTCGACCTTAAGAGGACATCCCGCGTTTTCTATCATCTCCATCAGCGCATTGTTGTCAAAGCTGTAGAATGCACTGTAGAGGAATTTCCTGTTGCTGTTTACATTGGCAAGAAGGGTCTCAACATCGGCGGCATTAGTCACATTGCATCTTCCCTTGCCGGTGATGAAGAGCTTCTTTCCCAGCTTTTCATTTTTTTCTATAAGGATCACCTTGTGACCCTTTTGGCCGGCGGTTATGGCTGCCATCATACCGGCTGCTCCGCCCCCGACTACAATAATATCACTCATTATCGTCTTCTTTCTTTTTTCTGAGCGAATAATTCAATATCGGTTCGGAATCGATAAAATTGATCTCGTCGTTTAAGTATACCTGATAATTGCCCCATACATCCTCAAGCATTTTCAGGTCATTGTTCACCGCTTCCGGTCTCTTTAAGCACATAGCCACCACCAGAGCATTTATGACGCTTAAGGGTGCCACCAGTGAATCAACGATGGAAACCATATCGCTCCTGGCAAATAGATTGCAGGAGGAATACAGGTTCATAGGGGAATATGCCGAGTCGGTGATAGATATGATCCTGGCTCTTCTGTCGCTGGCAAACTCCATAGCCTTTAAGGTTCTCATGGAATATCTGGGAAAGCTGATACCCACAAAGCAGTCCTTTTCGCCTATCCTCAACATCTGTTCAAAGGTTTCGGTGGTGGAGGTGGTATTTAAAAGTACCACATGATCACGGATCATATTCAGATAAAAATGTAAAAAGGCAGCCAGAGGCTCATTACTTCTGAGTCCCATAATATACACAGTATCCGCTTCAAGCAGGGTATCCGCAGCAACATTAAAAGCATCTGCATTCAGGTTTTCTATTGTATCCTGAATCTTTTCGATATCGGCTGTGAGAACGGATTTAACGATCTCAGACTGTGTGCTGTTTCCGTATCTTTCATCAAGTCTCTGCATCTTGGAAATCTTTCCCTTGATGCAGGCCCCCAGTGCTTTTTGGTACTCGGGATATCCTTCAAAGCCCAGAGCCATGGCAAATCTTACCACAGTGGATTCACTGACGCCTATTGCTTCTCCCACCTTTGCAGCGGTCAAAAAAACGGCCTCATCATACATATCCAGCACATAAGCAGCTATTTTTTTGTGGCTCTTACTCATATGGGGCATAGCGTTACGAATAAGATTCAGTACGTCCTTATCAGAACTCATTTTTCTGCTCTCCGACTATTTTTATTCTCTCGCAAATGACTCGTAGGATTTTTCCAGAAGGGAAACCGTCTCCTCATCCGTTAGATCGAAATCTCCCGAAAGGGACATACATGCAGCTCCGTGGATAAAGATCCACATCTTCATAAACATATGACCGGGATTGGCGCAGCCCATACTCCTGGCAAGGTTGATCTCTTTAACCACATTTCCGTCCTCGCCGTTTAAGAGTTCATACATGCTCTTTCCGCCGTCGATGCCGTTTACAAAAAGGAGTTTAAAATAGTTTTTCTTTTCTCTCGCAAATGCAATATACGCAAGTCCCAGATTCGTGAAGGGTACATTGCTCTTTTTCTCAAAATCTTTGTAATACTGGAGAAAATACTCGATAGTTTTGTCATATACGGCTTTCTGAAGTTCCTCCATGTTCTTGTAAACACGGAAAATAGGCTGAGTCGAGCAGCCTGCAGCTGCAGCCACTTTTCTGGCGGTAACGCTCTCAATGCCGTCGCTTTCAACCATCTTGAATGCGGTATCCAGTATCATTCCGATCGTAATAGATTCTTTTCTTGCCATTTAGTAAATCCACCCTTCTCTAAGTAAAATATTTATTGAGCATCTCTTCGAGATTCTTTAAATCAATGGGTTTTGACAGATAATCATCAAATCCGGCTTTTATATAGGTTTCTCTTGCACCTATTATGGCATTTGCCGTAAGTGCGATGATCTTTGTGTTTTCACCGGCCAGACCTTCTTCCTTTATCTTGAGCAAGGTTTCCACTCCGTCCATCTTTGGCATCATATGATCCAGAAGAATAATGTCATATTTTGTCTTTTTGCACATTTCCAGTGCGTCAGTGCCGGAAAGAGCCGTATCCGCATTGATATCACTGAGCTTTAAAAACCTGGCGGCAACCTTCAGGTTCATACCGTTATCGTCAACAACGAGTACTTTCTTTCCGGGAAACTTGGAAACTTCCTGTCTCACGGATTTCTTTCTGTCCCCGTCCTTGAACTCATAATCACCGATGGGCTTGGCATCACAGATCTCCTGGTACAGATTAAAGGAGAAGGTGGAACCCTTTTCGTATTCACTCTCCACTTCCAGTCTGGAATTCATCTTTTCCAGAAGTGCGGTGACAATGGACATTCCCAGTCCCGTTCCCTCGACATTTCTGTTTCTCTGTTCATCTATCCTGCCAAAGGACTCAAAGAGCTTTGACATATCTTCGGGCTTGATACCGATTCCCGTATCGCTGACCTCCACCCGGATCTGAATGCCGTCATCAAACCGGGTAAGCTCTCGTATTTTAAGGGTGACGCTTCCCTTCTCGGTATATTTGATAGCATTTGTGAGGAGGTTAACTATTACCTGGCTCACTCTCATATCATCTCCGAACAGACCGGAAGGAAGTCCCTTGTCTATCTCTTTGTATACGATAATACTCTTAGATGAAGCTCTGGGCAGAATGGAATTAAGGCAGTGCTCGATCATATCCACGGTTCTGTATTTCACGGGCACAATGTCCATCTTACCGCTTTCTATCTTTGAAAAATCGAGGATACTGTTTATTAGAAGAAGCAGGGTCTTACCCGATGCCTGTATGGTCTCGGCATAATCTAAAATATCCGGCTCCTTTGCTTCTCTTAATATCATCTCGTTCATGCCGAGAACTGCATTGATAGGTGTCCTGATCTCGTGAGACATCTGAGCCAGAAAGCTTCCTTTTGCTTTCTCAGCGGCAATAGCGGCTTCCGCAGCCTCCTTCATCTTTTTGTTATACTGCCTGTCCTTTGTAACATCTGCAAGGAGCAGATAATATCCGCACTTTCTATTCCCGTCGTACATATAATCCGGCAAGACTTCATATATCCGATCCGGAGTCTCCATAGTGAAAGGCTCCGAGATGATCTCGCTGTTACTGAAAATATTCAGTGTCTTTAATATCACTTCATATTCCGGCTTTTTCGAGTCAAGGAACATATCCGCCTTGGCAACCTTAAGTGAAGGCATCAGTTTCTTCGCAGTCTTGTTGCACACAAGGAATCTCTTATCCAGATCAAAGCATATGATACCGTCATCGCCGTCTTCCAGCAGGGACTCAGAAATACCCGAAGAAACATCGTAAAGCCTGATCCTGTGGAACAGAACAAGGAAAACAATCTCTGCAATGACATAGAAGGCAGGCATGATCTCTATGTCCAAGCCAATACTCTTGCTGATGGCTCTTCCGCCAAAGAAAGCCGTCACGCTGACTATATCCAGCACGATCAGAGCATAGAGGTTTCTGATGGAGGCATTGGGCTTTTTCATCATTGCATAGATCAAAACAGCTACACTGGCGATCATCAAAACGATCATATACGCATAAAAAACCGTATGAAGCGGTCCGTATTCCTTTACCAGTACCCCGGTATCACCGTTGGTTACAAAGGATACACTCTTGTAAAACAGATCTCCCTTATCCATGGTCAGGGCGCAGCCATACATCACAAATGCAGCAAAAAGCATTAATGTCTTGATCCAGGGCTTTAATTTGATATTACAAATGGAGATTATTCCCATAACAAGGAACAGATGCAGGAAGCATCCGCCTATATAGGTGAGTTTCTGGGATAGAATAGCTTCCTCCAGGCTCTTTGCCGTGGAAAGCCATGCATAACTTAAGTTTACCACCGGCACCAAAGCGAAGGTAAACATGTATTCAAATGATGCGTTTTTTCTCCACCGCAGTACAAATATCAGAAGCATCACGGCGGATAAGATAACGAAAGTATCGTAGTATATCCGGATCATATTATGCCCTCAATGACGTGTGTCCCCCTCTACGACGGTATTTATAATAGTATAACATCTGAAATCTAATTATTCCACATCCAATTTTTATATTTTTATGTAAAGAATTCTTCAAATTGCATCAAAGGTATATGCGGAGAGCAATTTCCTCTATGAAGTAAAAAAGGCGCCGGCATAATGCCGACGCCCGATCATTAAAAGATTATACTGGATAAGCTCCGTTCTTTGTATCAGCCTGGTTCATATCAACCTTTTCCTGCTGAGCCTGACGATATTTAAAGAAGTCAGTAGCAACCTGAGGGAACAATGCATAGGAAAGAACGTCCTCATCCTGCTGCTTCCATTCCTTCATCTCGCTCTCCAGTTTGTCCATCTCGTTCTCCAGAGTATCTGCAAAACGTCCGGTAAGTCTCTTCTCTCCGGGAATAACCTTGTCGATAACTTCCTGATTCATAGGCTTTACGGTCTGACCATATTCTCCGCGAAGGACAGCCTTGGTCTCCTTGGTAGCCATCTTGTATCTCTCGCCCATAAGAACGTTGAAGACAGCCTGGGTACCAACGATCTGTGAAGAAGGTGTAACAAGAGGGGGCTCGCCGAGATCCTTACGCACACGGGGGATCTCCTCGAGAACTTCACGATACTTATCTTCTGCGTTCTGCTCTTTAAGCTGGCTAACCATGTTGGAAAGCATTCCGCCGGGTACCTGATAAAGAAGGGTCTTGATGTTAACACCGAGAACCTTGGGTGAAAGCAGGCCGCTCTTTAAGCACTCATCTCTGTAGGGAGCAAAGTAATCAGCGATCTCAGCAAGAAGATCCTGATCGTATCCGGTGTCATAAGGAGTTCCTCTGAAGGTCTCTACCATAACCTCGGTAGCAGGCTGTGAAGTACCCATGGCAAGAGGGCTCATTGCGCAGTCGATAACATCAACGCCGGCCTCTACTGCCTTGAGGTAAGTCATTGAAGCCACACCTGAAGTGTAGTGGGTGTGGAGCTGGATAGGAAGCTTGGTGTTCTCTTTCATTGCCTTGATAAGCTCGGTAGCTCTGTAGGGAACGAGGAGGCCTGCCATATCCTTGATGCAGATTGAATCTGCACCCATTTCCTCGATCTGTTTAGCCATATTAGCCCAGTACTCGAGGGTGTATGCATCTCCGAGGGTGTAGGAAAGGGCAACCTGTGCGTGTCCTCTTCCTTCCTGCTTCTTTATACGGTTGGTTGCATTAACTGCTTCCTGAAGGTTGGGCATGTAGTTAAGGCAATCGAAGATTCTGATGATGTCGATTCCGTTTGCGATGGACTTTTCTACGAAAGCATCTACAACGTCATCTGCATAAGGGCGGTATCCTAAGATGTTCTGTCCTCTGAAGAGCATCTGAAGCTTGGTGTTCTTGAATTTGTCACGAAGCTTACGAAGTCTGTCCCAGGGATCTTCCTTTAAAAATCTGAGGGATGCATCGAATGTAGCACCTCCCCAGCACTCTACTGAGTGGTATCCGACTTTGTCCATTTTCTCTGCAATGGGGAGCATGAACTCGGTAGGCATTCTGGTGGCGATAAGAGACTGGTGTGCGTCACGGAGCACGGTCTCGGTTATCTTAATGGGTTTCTTTTCTATATCTGCCATGTTTTTATCCTTTC
>CACXGM010000286.1 GCA_902767075.1 uncultured Lachnospiraceae bacterium | reverse complement strand
GGCGAAAACCCGGCTTAATGTCACGACATGTAAAAAATGACCTTCCCCCTATGCTTTCTTTCTGGTGAGCAATTTGTAGTCCAGTTCAGTTCCCTTTCCTTTGTACACACCGAAAATACGGAGCATGTACTTGTCCGTGGTGAATCTGACCTCAGGGATCCTCTCCTCGTTCTTTACTCCAAGCTTAACCTGAGCTGTGCCCTGCCAAACATCGGAGGGAATATTCCTCATAAGCTTTTTCTCAACGAAGTTGATGCAGTTCTCTTCCAGCGCAGCCTGTTTGTCCTGCTTCTGATCCAGGAATTTGATCTTTAATGTTTTTTCAAGCTGAGTGCTGATGCAGGATGTTCCGCTGAAGTAACTTCCCACGATCACATATATTGCATACTCAAAAGCCGACTGGCTGTCATTTGTCTTTTCTTTTTCCATAGCTTTTCTCCCTTATCCTGGGTGACCTATCCGATACTACGGATTGCTTCGTTACAATGTAACTTGTGCAATCTTTCTTTGACCTTATTATAATAATATATTTTATGCGATTTGTCACTAAACCCAAAGGTTATTTTTTGTATTCCTTGAAGCCCTCTCCGAAGACCTCGCTGGTCTCCGTAACCATGACAAAGGCTCCGGGATCGACTTCGTGTGCGGCACCCGTGATCATATAGGTCTGGCTCTTGGAGCAGGCGCACAATATCACGTCTCTCTCTTCCTTGGTATAGCTTCCGATAGCCTTTATAACCGTGGAGCCCCGGTCAGTCAGGTCGCTAATTTTCTCTATCAGTGCATCCTTGTTTGTAGTGATGACTATTATCAGTTTTCCCGCTCCCAGACCATACAGTATGCGGTCGATCACTATGGATGCGGAAAAAGCACTGATAAGACCGTAAAGCACTGCGTCGGCATCCTTAAATACCGGCCAGCCTGCAAGTATAACGAGGAAATCCAGAGAAGCAGTCACTATTCCAAGCGAAATGTATGGATGCTTCACCTTTATGGTCATTGAGAGGAAGTCCATACCTCCCGAGCTGCTGCCCCTCATATAAAAGAATGCCATTCCCGCGCCCATACACAGTCCCGAATACAGTGCAGCCATCATGCGATTTCCGGTATAGAGCGGCAAAAGTGGGAAGACTCCGTCCAGAAAAATGGTGGTGATGACCATGGTCTTTGCACTCTTTACCAGAAATCTCGGTCCCACTACCTTGTAACTTATGATCACGAGAGGAATATTCATGATCAGGGTCATGACACCGACGGGGAGCTTAAATAAATAGTTCAAGATAAGGGCTATACCCGAGACACCGCCGGGAGAGAAATTTCCCATCTTTGCGAAAGTGTACAATCCCATGGCATAGAGGACACTTCCGATGATATCGCAGAGGGTGTCAAGTGCGATTCTTTTTGCAGTTTTTTTAATCTGTTCTTTACTTCTTTTGATCATGAAGTTATTTTAACTCATTTTTGCTTAAAATCACACCCCTTTTAGGGTATAATGAGTCTATATTATTCAAACAGGAGTTAAAACTTGACTGAAATTATCGAACAAGAAGAATTGGCAAAAGCAGTGCTGGCAGGACTTGATACCCCTCTTCGTGAATCCGGGGACATCATCTCTGATTTCGAGCATTCCATGACAGAGATGAAAAGCCTGGTGGAAGCCTGCGATATGGAGGTTTCCGCCACCTTGACCCAGGCTCTTGCACACCCTGAGAGCGGAACCTACATAGGAAAAGGAAAGGCTTACGAGCTGGCCGATCTGATCGCAGAGGTCGGAGCGGAGTACTGTATTTTCGAAGGGAATCTGTCACCTGCCCAGATGAAGAATCTGCAGGATATCGTAAAGGTTCCCGTGTGGGACAGAACGAATCTTATATTGGAGATCTTTTCAAGGCGTGCAAAGACCAGAGAGGCTAAGCTTCAAGTGGAATCGGCTTACCTTCAGTTCATGCTCCCCAGACTCACGGGTATGTGGCAGCACCTGGGACGGCAGGGCGGCGGAAGCGGTAGCCGTTCAAACAAGGGTATCGGCGAGACGCAGCTGGAGCTGGACAGAAGGCATATCAATCACCGCATTGCGGAGCTT
>CACXGM010000285.1 GCA_902767075.1 uncultured Lachnospiraceae bacterium | reverse complement strand
TGCATTCTTTGCTTCATATATGACAGCATCTTATGGAGAGTTCCTTCGCCGTCGTGGAATCTGGCATATAGTAGAGAAGAATAGGGATAACATGGCTGCTCATCCATGGGAGATACAGCACTTCGTGGATGAACTGACATCTTATTTTGATACCTGCCGTACATTTGCAGAGCCAGGGGATAAGGGTACAGAAAATCTGACAGCGGTCAGCCGGAAGAATGCCTGGATAGCTGTGCTCAATGAGATGGTAAATGCCAGAAGAAGCACCAGCCTTGTATCGTTGGGCATAATAAAATTCAATTATAAGGGTAATAATGAAGAAGTAATGTCCGGAGTTGCCGAGGCCTATGGGCAGAGTGTGCAGGATGTAAAGGCATTATTCGATCTGCTTGCAATGGATATCGTGTATCACGGAGCCCTCGAGGGTGATTGCGACCTGACAGATGATGACAGGGAATACATTTTCTATACCGCAAGGCCCAAGCGAGTCAAGAGATGCAAGGATCTTGATAAAGATAAGAAAAAAGCATATCTTGCAGGTTGGTCTGCAGCGTATAGAAAAAATGGGAACCTGATGAAAAACGGCCGGTTGAAACGTGTCATGAAAGTGCTTGACCTTGATGAGAATGGAGCAAACGAACTGCTCCAAATCTACTGGGATGAAGTATTGCGCGGTGAGGAACCTCTTTCTACAGCAGGAAATGATGAGTTTTACTTCAGTACCGAAAGGTTTACGATTGGTGCCGGATCTGAAGATGTCCCGATTTATTCCTGTGATGTCTGTGGAAAAACGACTATGGTCAACTGCAAAGGAATGTGTACGACGCTGAAATGTGGAGGGCATCTCCACCAGATAACACATGCGAGCCTCTTAGACAATAACCATTACGCAAAGCTTTACAGGTCTTCTCTGATGCAGCCGCTTCATATTAAAGAGCATACGGCGCAGCTTGGAAGAGAAGAACAGCAGAAATATCAGGAGATGTTTGTTAATAAGGATATCAATGCCCTGAGTTGTTCCACGACCTTTGAGATGGGTGTCGATGTTGGTGATCTGGAGACGGTCTATCTCAGGAATATGCCTCCGTCACCGGCAAACTATGTTCAGAGAGCAGGCCGTGCAGGACGAGGCAGGAATGCAGCTGCTTTTTCACTTACTTACTCCAAGCTTAGTTCGCATGATTTTACTTATTACAAAAATCCTGAGAACATGATCACCGGGAAGATCGGTGTACCTTTGTTTACTGTAAGGAATGAGAAAGTCATCCTCAGGCATATTTTTGCTGTTGCCCTGAGTGATTTTTTCGCAAAGCAGGTGGATGTTTATAATTCCAATAATGCGGATATATTGCTCAATGGAGATGGCTGGGAACGCCTGTGCGCTTATCTTAAGAGCAAGCCTGAGAACCTGAAAGAGATCCTTTGTGCATCCATACCGGAAGCTATGCATAACGTTATGGGCATAATCGACTATTCCTGGACGGAAAGGCTGATTGGAAAAGACGGCGTTCTTAAAGTTGCTGTTGATGAATTCAGAGGAACTGTCAGATATTACCAGTCGGAAATGGAGCGCCTGCTTGCGGAAGGGCTCACACAGGAGGCTGCAGCAGTCGAGAAAAAGCTGTGGTCATACCGTCGTGGGAAAGATGATAATCGCGGAAGAAATGAATTGATCGAGTTTCTGGTCAGAAACAATGTTCTTCCTAAATATGGGTTCCCGGTAGATACTGTTGAGCTTTATCAGAATACGAACAGTGCAACAGATAAAAAGCTGCAGATGGTAAGGGATTTGCAATTGGCTATTTCAGAATATGCGCCTGACGCACAGGTGGTAGCAGACGGGAAGCTTTATACAAGTCGTTATATAAGAAAGTTGCCGCAGACAACAGGACAGGAATGGGAGACAGCCTATATTGCGCAGTGTAAGAATCCTTCTTGCCTGACCTGGAACCATCGTTCGATCGAACCTGATTCGTCCGGAGAGGAATGCGTATCCTGCCATGAGATCATTGAGCGGTACAGATGGAAACAGGCCATTGAGCCAAGGCGGGGATTTGTAGCGGACGCTAAGCCAAAGGAAGTCCCGATGCGAAAGCCTGACAAGGTTTATCGAAGTGATGACTTCTACATTGGCGATTCGCAACGGCAGGTTATGCAGAAGTACTCCTTTGTTATGAAGGATGGTAATAAATTCCAGATGGAAACATCTATCAATGATTCTCTGATGGTTGTCTGCAACGATGACTTTTATGTCTGCCCGCATTGCGGATACGCGGAAAGCACAACAGAAAATATGGAAGAGGCCGGTTTCAATTCCCATCAGAAGACGATGGAGAAGAAGCATATTACTCCGTGGGGTAAAACCTGCGAAGTGAAGCTTATTAAGAATAAGCTGTGTCATGTGTTCCGGACAGATGTGGTTCGTCTCGTGTTTGCTACCCCGCAGGCTGGCAAACAGGATGTGATGCTTTCTGTAATGTATGCGCTGCTTGAAGCACTTTCGGCTGTGCTTGACATAGAACGAAATGATATAAAAGGTTGCCTGCATAAGGTTGTGCTCGACAAAAAGATGATTTATTCCATTGTTTTATATGATGCGGTAGCAGGTGGTGCCGGGCATGTTAGAAGACTGGTTACGGAAACAGGTGACATATTCCAGAAGGTTGTGGAAAAAGCCATCGGGATCACGAAGGGATGCAACTGTTCGCCATCCTGTTACAGCTGCCTCAGAAATTATTACAACCAAAAAATCCATGATCTTTTGAATCGGAAGTACGCATATGATTTTCTGGAGAACTACAGCGGAGAATTGGAACCGATTACTGAAACTGAGTTTGAAGGTAACGAATAGATGCAGCAAAGGAATCTCCTGATGACCGCTAATTTGTGATGATTGGTGTTAATGACCTATTCAAATCTTACACAAAGTCAAAAACGGGGATAGCTCCATATAGTGGTATAAAAGTTAAATATTCGGTAAAGCAAAAATGTCCGTTTGTGAAAGAGTGAGAATCTGTTAATTAGTTAGAGAATTTGGTGCTTCATGGATTAATTATATTAGAGGCGGATCCGATGGAATATGAAAGTGATGTAAGGCAGCTGCGCAGGTACATGAAGGGCTATTATGGAATGGCCATGTTCAACGAATTTCCAATGGCGGTTATGGATCTTTCCAAAGCGGAACATATGTCGGATCTGGAGTTGGTTGAGCTGGCTCAGAAGAACGGTGTGGATTTAAGAAAGAATATGATTTGAGCATTAGAAAGATTTGTATCTTTTTATCTTTTATGGGGGATAAACACTATGGAAACTGATACAAAGACAGAAGGAAAACCTGAAAATCTGCAGAAGTATGAGAATTATAAAGAGCAATTCAAACGGCTTGATAAGGCTCTAAAGGAAGGGTTTAACCTGGAAGCGATCTTTATTGAATATGCCATTATGGAAGACCGTACCTCTTCTATTCTCCGATACGAAAACAACAGCGTTAAACCTAAAGGGGATAGGCCACCTTCTATAGACGCAAAATTGAGAAAGATAAAAACGATTATCCGGGAGAAAAAGGCTCTGTCTAATCGATACTTCTCGGACGAGTTCATTGATCGGATCATTTTCTGGAAAGAAGAGCGTAACAGGATGATTCATGCATTGTTAAAACAGCAGCTTACAGCCGAGACGCTTGTTTCTCTTGCCGAGGAAGGAAGGACTTTAGCACGGGAGTTAAGCAATAAGGCAGGAAACTATAAAAGAGCAGCCGAAAGAAAACAATTATCTACAGCGAAAGAAGAAGAGGGGGGAATTATTATGGTTGATATTATATGAAATGAAGGTGTAAGAATACCGCAGGTAATGTTTTTGTGGAGGAAGT
>CACXGM010000284.1 GCA_902767075.1 uncultured Lachnospiraceae bacterium | reverse complement strand
AGCGAAAAGGACAGCCGGGGAAGCTGTCCTTTTCTAGAGAAGGTATTTCTTGGGGGTATAGCAAAAAAACTAATGTATTGGGGTACGGTCATTATATTAACATACCCCGTTTTAGTATGTAAGTCTAAGTTTACACAAAATTCACAATGAATGTTTGATTCTTTTGTGCATTTTTCACAATGCTAGCTGAAATTAATGCCCGGAGCATATTCCGGTATGACTTCATTCTCAGGTTCAGGATCCGTTTCGCCGTCAGTAAACAGCGCTTCAAACTCATCTCTGGAGATCCTCTCCTTCTCAAGAAGGAGCTCCGCGCACTTGTGAAGCACGTTCTCATTCTCCAGGATGATATCCTTTGCTTTCTTATAGCAGTCATCGATTATGGCCTTCACTTCACGATCGATCTCGCCGGCCACTTCCTCACTGTGATTCTTGGCATGTGCCAGATCTCTTCCGATGAAGACCTCATCATCGTCATCCTCGTAGCAGATGACACCGATATTCTCGCTCATTCCGAAGCGTGTGACCATCATTCTGGCCGTTTTTGTAGCTTTTTTGATATCGCTGGATGCACCTGTGGTGATGTCGCCAAAGATGATCTCCTCTGCGATCCTGCCTCCCAGGGACACCATAATATCCTGCAGCATCTTGCCCTTTGTGAGGTACATATCATCCTTTTCGGGAAGAGGCATGGTATATCCCCCTGCACCGGGGCCTGTGGGGATTATCGATACCGTATAGACAGGGCCCACATCAGGCAGAACATGGAACAGTATTGCGTGTCCGGCCTCGTGATATGCGGTTATCTTCTTTTCTTTGTCCGATACTATACGGCTCTTTTTCTCCGTTCCGATACCAACCTTGATAAAGGATTTTTTGATATCCTCCATGGAGATATAGGCCTTGTTTTCCTTTGCCGCTTTTATTGCGGATTCGTTTAAGAGGTTCTCCAGATCGGCCCCCGTAAAGCCCACAGTAGTCCTGGCGATATCCTCGATATTTACGTCATCACCCAGGGGCTTGTTCTTTGCGTGAACCTTGAGTATATCCTCTCTGCCCTTTACATCGGGACGTCCCACCACTATCTGGCGGTCAAATCTTCCGGGACGGAGTATTGCAGGATCCAGGATATCGATACGGTTTGTGGCCGCCATAACGATGATACCCTCATTATCCTTAAAGCCGTCCATCTCCACCAGGATCTGGTTTAGGGTCTGTTCTCTTTCATCGTGTCCTCCTCCCAGACCGGTTCCACGCCTTCTGGCCACAGCATCGATCTCGTCGATGAACACGATACAGGGTGCTTCCTTTTTAGCGGTCTCAAACAGATCCCTGACACGAGATGCGCCGACACCGACGAACATCTCCACAAAATCGGAACCCGAGATGCTGAAGAAAGGTACTCCCGCCTCTCCGGCTACTGCCTTAGCCAGCAGCGTCTTACCGGTTCCGGGGCTTCCCTCCAGCATTATTCCTCTGGGAATACGGGCACCCAGCTGGGTGTATTTCTCCGGAGCCTTCAGGAAATCCACGATCTCCGCCAGCTCTTCCTTTTCCTCTTTGAGTCCGGCGACATTTTCAAAATTAATCTTTCCGTCTTTGATGACTTCAGCGTTTATCTTGCCAAAATTCATCATCTTGGAATTGGCTCCGCCGCCTCCTGCTCCCGCTGTTCCGGCAAAGAGCATTATGAACATGAAGATCACCGCTACCACTATCACTACCAGCGGTATCAGTGTATTAAAGGTCCAGGTACTCCAGAAGCCGTCCTTTACCACAGGATCGTAGCCCTTTTCCCTGATGATATCTTCCATGTCTGCAACGGATGTTACATAGAGCCTTCTGGCAGCTCCCGTTCCCAGATCTGCGGTGACATATCCGGACTCACCGTTGGAGGCCGGAACGATGGAAACCTCCACCACCTTGTTCTGGTCCATATCATTCATGAATTGATCGTAAGAATAGGGTGTCTGAGTGTTTCTGACCACATTCAGTATGATCACTATCGCCACGATGACGAACATAAAGATCAGATATCCTCTGAATCCCCTTTTGTTGTTGTTCAAAAAACCGTTCCTCCGTTGTGTTATTTTATACTTGATACTACGGATTGCTCCCGCAATCCTGCAAACATTCGCAATCCGCTAATTTCCTTACATGTAAGGAAATTGCTGCTTGCGAATGTTTGTTCGGGTCACCAAGTCAAAATGCTCGTTCATGCAAGCATGACTCACATTTTTGACTTGTTTCCCCTAGTATCAATCAAATTTTACGATTCCGATATAGGGAAGATTCCTGTATTTCTGGTCGTAATCAAGTCCGTATCCCACTACGAACTCATCGGGAATCTCGAATGCGGTATAGTCAACCTTTACGTTCATCACTCTTCTGGAAGGCTTGTCCAGAAGTGTGCAGAGCTTTAGTGACTTAGGACCGCGGTCACGCATCATGGAGAGAAGGTAGCTGAGAGTTCTTCCGCTGTCCACAATATCCTCCACGATTATAACGTCCTTGCCTGCGATGGGCTCATCCAAGTCCTTTACGATCTTGACCACACCGCTTGACTTGGTATCTCCGCCGTAGCTTGAAACAGACATAAAATCCAAAGATACGGGAACCGTGATCCTCTTGGCAAGTTCGCAGAGGAAAAAGCTTCCGCCCTTAAGTACGCAGATGAGATGAACCTCCTTGCCCTCATAATCTCGGCTGATCTGTTCGCCGATCTCTTTGATCTTTTTGTCAACTTCCTGCTCGGATATTAATTCTTCAATATGATGTGCTTCCATAACTTTTCTCCTATTGCGGCCATTCTGCCGTCACTTTTTCTTTAACGTGAATCTCACGAGGTTAACTGTGCTGTCACTCACCTTCAGATCATCGCTGATGCGGTATCCCACGATCCAGAGAATCTTTTCATCTGCTGCTGCCAGCAAAATGTTCTCTCTCTCTGAAGGAGGGATCTTCCGGTCTATCATGTATTCCTTCAGGCTTTTTTTCCCAAAGGTCCCGTCCGGCTTTTTGGTGAGGAAATAATCTCCGGGCTGTCTGTTCCTCAGAACAGCCCATCCGTTTATTTTATCATAATCAAACCATTTAGTATACTTATTTGAATCCGCATTTTGCGAAAGATTTTCAATGAAATCCGGGTCTTCCTTCAACATTTCCTCAAGAGAAAACCTCTCCTGCAAAAGCTCGAAATCCCCTGCACTGTTTGTGGATCCCTTCAGAGTACCGCCCTCTGCATCATTATCCCCGGCATTCCCGTTTCCGTATATGCAAAGATCTCCGTATTCCCTTACGGCAAATATCCCACGTGCCAGATCCGCTTTTCTGTTTGAAGGATTCCCGGCAAGGTCTAAAAGCTGATCTATCTGAAGTGTACCCAGGTCCTTTCCTCCCGCTGACAGGATCCTCAGGGCTCTGTGGAGGACTCTTTTTTGGAGAGCGATATGCAGTTCTTTAAGTCTCTCAACCTCCAGACGGATAAAGGCAGCGTTCTGCTCCTTCACACATTTGTCAAAGGCTTCTTCCTCCAGAGATGAAAGAAGATCCTCCGTCTCCTCCATCTGACCTGCAAGCGCCGCAATATGTCTCGCAGCTTCGGGTACGATTTCCTCGGCCTCGGGCAGGATATTATGTCTGATCCGGTTCCTGGAATAAATATCCAGATCGTTTGTTTCGTCCTCCACCCAGGATATATCCCTTTCCCGCAGAAATTCTTCTATCTCCCTGCGCTCCAGACACAGAAGAGGCCTGATCACATTCCTGCGGCCGCCGTTTGATGCGGGGATCCCGGCCATGCCCTTGATCCCCGTTCCTCTGAACATTCTGAAGAGAACGGTCTCCGCATTGTCGTTCATATTGTGGGCCACTGCGATCTTCACCCTGTCTTCTTCCGCAGAATACTCAAGAGCCATTTTCCGGGCACATTCCTCAAAGGCTTCATAGCGCATCTTCCTGCCCGCTTCCTCCTCTGATAAATGAAGCTTTGCAGCCAGCGAAGGCACATCCTCGAAAACCGCTGTAAAGGGTACCTCCAGCCCTTCGCATAAAGCCTTGACGAACTCTTCGTCCCTGTCAGCACTCTTTCTGATCCCGTGATTTACATGGACCACATGAAGCTTTAGATCAAAACGCTTTCTAAACTCGCATAACAAAAAGAGGAGGCAAACCGAATCCGCTCCTCCTGATACTCCGGCGACGATCAAGTCACCATTCTCTATCATATTTTTGGCCTCCGAGTAGGAGGCCACCTTTTCTGTCAAAGAATTACCCAATGAATTATCCAATGAATGCCCCATGGCTTATCAGTTATCTTTCTTGAAGATGATCTCGCCTTCCTGCACCAACCCAAGTGATTCACGAGCTTTTTCAGCCGCATACCCTTTGGTTTGAGTTTCTTTTTCAAATTCATCGATTGCTTCTGAGCGTTTCTTCTCTTCTTCAATCAGCTCATCATATCTTTCATCTTGAGCAATATATGCGTCCAGCTTGCTCTTTGTCTCCCTGCCCTGGAGGAAAATAATGATAGATATAAGCATTACGACCATTGCCACCAGGACAAAGCCCATAAAGCTGCTGTGCTTTTTCTTTTTTGCCATTGCCGTTCTGGCCATGCTGATTACCTCTCAAAAAAGAATTGTTTACATAATCTTATATCATAAATAAGGGCTGCGTCAACCGATATATCGGAAAAGTTCCTTTGCTTCGTCCTTTTTTACGGTTTCCTGTACATCCAGGACTTCCACCTTCACCTCTTTGTTGCCGAAAGCTATGGTGATAATATCGCCGGCCTTGACCTCAGTGCCCGCCTTTGCCACCTTGTCGTTTATCATCACACGGCCGGTGTCGCAGGCCTCATTTGCTATAGTCCTGCGTTTTATCAGTCTCGATACTTTCAAATACTTGTCTAATCTCATAACAGTGCCTCTTTATTTTCCTATAAGGTAAAAGAGCGCACCCTCACGGATGCGCCCATAAATCTCAAACACTAAACCTTATTAGTTTACAGCGTCCTTAAGAGCCTTACCAGCCTTGAACTTAGGAGCCTTAGAAGCCTTGATCTTCATCTCCTT
>CACXGM010000283.1 GCA_902767075.1 uncultured Lachnospiraceae bacterium | reverse complement strand
TACGTCGGAGTGGCGGGATTCGAACTCGCGACCTCCGCCTCCCTAAGACGGCGCTCTAACCAAGCTGAGCCACACCCCGAAGCAACAGTGGTATATTATCATATAAAAAAAAATAATGCAAGGATTATTTTTTATTTTTTTTAAAAGTTTTTTTAGCCTTCTGCAAAAAGCCTTAAAAAAGGGGGATATAGGCGAAAACGCTTATATCCCCGATTCTTTACTATTATTTTGATTGCTTACGGAACTTACTTGATGGTAGATCCGTTTACAAACTCAAGATATCCGTATGCATCAGCGGAAGGTGTAGCAGTCTCGCTGGTAGCGGTAACGATGCAGTAAGCATATCCGTTGGAAGCATCGTTGACAACGGGAGCATAGGTTATACCTGTTGCATTCTGCTTACCGATCTCAGGATTTCCCTTGGTGGTGATCACTTCCTCGCCGTTAACGGGATTCTTTACCTTAACATTCTTAAAGGATGCGCTGAAAAGTCCTGTTCCAAACGCCTTGCCCTCTGCTCTGATATAGAGAGGATCGCCGATAAGTGCCTCATTCTCAACATGGGTCAGGTACTTATGATTGTGGAAGAGCCATGCTGTTCCTGACTTTCCGTCAACTATCATCATGAGGTTACATTTTGCGGAGCTTCCGGGATAGTAAATATCATGATACTTGCGTGATCCATCCATCCTTCCGGCCTTGTAGCTCTCGGAGGTAAGTGCACAATTGCCCTTTGCGCTGGCATTTGATGACTCTGCCTCGTAAGTAAGACCGAACTTGATGCTGTCATTTGCATTACCGATGGTCAAAAGAGCCTGATTTCCTGTTCCGGCACCCATGAGATCAATATCTGCCTCAATGGCATATACATAACCCTGTGCTCCGGGACCGTTGTAATAGATGGTAGCAAGTTCTTCCTTCTTATCGGCCGTTGTGCTCTCAAGAAGTTTACCGGTCTTCTCGTCAAAGTGGTAATTCACTCCGTCGGAAAGGGTGATCCAGCCCTTTGCCATTGCTCCGGTTTTGGTATCATAATAATAGGTATTACCCTTCTGAGAAGGATAATGATTTGCCAGTTCTCCCTGAATGGTAACCCATCCCTTGATCATCTTTCCGTTTTCATCATAACGGACCCACTTACCGGTTCTCTTTATGATTCCATCATAGATGAAATCCTTCATACCTTCGTCACAAAGGTTTGCCATATCTCGGGCCATTGCATCGCTGTATCCTGTTTCTCCCTGATAGATATAGGGCATGAATACTTCCTTGCCGATAGCCTTTGCGCCGTCATAAATGACGTCAAGCCAATACCAGGCGTTGCTCTCCTTGTCGTAGATCTCTCTTCCGCGAAGAGTGCCCGCATAAGAAAAGCACTTCTTATCCGAATTGGTTCCCTGCTTATATCCCCCCTCGTACCAATAAGACTTTCCGTCAACCACATTCCAGGAAAGATTCTTTCCCGCGATATAGTCCGGACTGCCTGCAAATACAGGCATTGCTGCTGATGCCAGCAGTCCCACACTTGTGATGACGCTGATCAGAACGTTTTTAATTTTCATTCTCATTCTCCCTTCTGTAAAATACCGGTCCGAATAAATCTTACTCCCCCGCGTTAAATCTATATTTTGTAGATGAATAGGATTTTGCCGGTGAATTAATACAAGAAAATGATAGCATTATATGTATCCAAAGTCAAAAGAATAGAGGTTAATTTATCTTAATAAATTTATGTAAACCTGTGTTTGCGGCAAAAAAAAGGATACATGCCTTGAAACATGTATCCTTTAAAAAAACTATTTACTTAACAATTTCGGTGGAGCCATCAGCTTTTGTAACTGTGTGTTCATAGGCTTTTTTGTCATTATTATACACATACTTGTCCCACTGTACGCAAGGTGTACCGTAACCGGAACCTTCTACAAAGTTTATATAACTCTGAACGCCCGAAGGAACATCCCAATCCAGGTCATCATTTCTTCCTGTTATGATAGAGGATTTATAAAGCTCCGGCGTTTCTGAAGCCCAAGGACAAACTCCGCCGTTGTCGTCGCCCTGACCTGACGAAAACGAACGGCCACCATCAGTAAAGGAATATGTTCTTCCTGCGCCTCTGATACCTATTCTGGGAAGTCCATGATAATTGTATTTAACTTTTGTATTCCTGAACTTTGCTACAACCGTACTTCCATCATCAGCTGCACCTTCAGCCTTTATCTGGTAATTTGTTGTTTGGATGTCACCATTGATCATTCCACTGTTATTACCGGTGTATACAAGTTCTCCGTTATAGAAGCAATAATAATTTCCGTTGGTGTGATCTACATTAAGCATAAGGTGTGCAGCTCCGGTAGCTTCTCCAACAATGATTCCGCCTTCGCTTTCCTTGGGGAAGGGATAGTGTTGTTCAGAAGGAGTTGCATCCTCTATCATCAGTGCACACTTACCACGGGCAAAATCTTTACCGGAGTTGGCATCATACTGGATTCCGAAGGATATAGTAGCGGAAGCTCCATTAGAAATGGCAAGTTTTGCATGATATCCGTTTCCGGATCCGCTAAGGTATACATCACTTTCTATAGCAAACATTCCGGGGGCTGCTTTGATATCCGAAACATCAGCGGGATCCTTGGTCCATCCGGAAATGGAACTATTACCTCCTCCGTTACTTCCTCCGCCGGTTCCGTCATCCAGAACACCGGTGGTTTCATTAAAGTGATGTCTCTCACCATTAATAGTGATCCATCCCTTTGCCATAAGACCGGTCTGCACGTCGTAGAAATAGGTATTTCCCTTCTGATCAGGGTTGATGGATCCGTCCTCGGTATACCAGCCTTTGATCATCTTGCCGTTTGCATCATAGCGAACCCATTTTCCTTCTCCCCTGTTAACACATTCGATAAGAAAAGCGCCAAGTCCTTCGGTTCCACTCTGTGCATCGGTAGCCGCACCCTTTGCAGCAAGCATATCGGGATTAGCTCTGAGTTCATCATCATTCTGGAAGATATAAGGGATACATACTTCCTTGGAAGTAGCCTTTGCGCCATCACGTACCACATCAAGCCAATACCAGGCTTTGGTAGCCATGTCACAGATTTCTCTGCCTCTGGGTGTTCCGTCAAGCCAAAGGTTCTTCTTATCGCCCTCCACACCCTGTCTTGCATCATTCTCATACCAATAAGAAAGGCCTGTCTCCTCATCGGTAACAAACACACAATTATGCGCGCCGTCCGAATACTGCCTGGGTGGCTGAGCCGCAAATGAGCTGATGGGCATTGCTGAAAAGACCATAGCTGCGGATGCCGCTGTAGCACAGATGCTTGTTAAAATCTTTTTCATTTTCATCCTATCCTATCTCCTTTTCCCCGTCTGAATATGATACTCACTTTTTTAAATTGTGAGAATTATATCCCTTCGGAAAGTTTTTTGTATTGTCTTTTTATGATAACATCCGTGAAATAAACTGTCAAAGAAAAAGGGCGAAAAAAAAGCCTAAAAATATACACAAAAAGAGTTAAGTTTTTATGTGCATTATCCGATATTAATTCTAAAGAATACCTTTGCGCACGGAAGCGCATGATTTCGATCACCGGTTTTGTCTTATGCGTCACGGAGGATGCTTATGGGAAACATCGATAAAACAGGTCTCTCGCTGTCAAAGAGGGACTACTCGCAAAACGCAGAATACTCTTTATACAGATCCCGGAAAGAAGCGGCTGTCCACAAAAGCGGAGAGCCGGTCAAAGCTGTGCCTTCAAAAAAAGCCTCCGGGAAAAGTGCTGCCGCTTCATCCCAGACAGCCGCACTCAAGCGAATGGCAAACTCTGAAGTAAAGGTTCAAACGGATGCCAACGGAAAGAAAGTTTTCACAGCCGAAAAAAGCGTTTCCGTTTTTGACAGATCATATGCCCAGTCTTTAAAGCAGAGCAGATCCGAAAAGGAAAAAGCCGGTCTTGCCAAAAAAAGAGTTCAGTACAGTTATAAAAAGCTATCCTCCGAGATCATCAGAAGCAAAACTCCCGTGGCGGCTAAATCCGCAGCAAGCAAAGCAAGGCGTGAAGTATTACATCTTCGCAGGCAAAAGGCCAGTGGAAAATATGATGCCGAAGAACTGGATGCAGCAATCGCACATGCAAAGTCCATGGAAAGGATCGCTAAAAAGAAGGCCGCCCATCTGCAGCAGGAGGAAATGATAGAAGTAAGCGATGACGGCTCTTCCACCCTTTCCCTGAAGGATGCTCTGCGGGAGACAAATGATAAGCAGGAAAATACCGAAAATTTTTCTCCCGAGGATCAGGAGAAAACCGCGGCTTTGCAGCAAGCGGATCTCGAGCAGGCTCAGGCAGAGCAGGAAGCCCTTATGGAAGAGCAGCAGGCTATGATAGAAGAACAGCAAGCCTCCATGGAGGAAATGAGTGCACTGCAGGAAGAACTGTCAGCTGAAATGGCTGAAGAAATGGAATCCATGATGGCCGAAATGGCTGAAGAAATGCAGGAACTGATGGAGCAATTTGATATGATGGAGATCATCTCAGGGCCCGTGGGAAAAATGAGCGAAGATGATTTCAAAATGCTTCAGACCAAGCACAGAAACGATGAGGCCAAAGCAATCGCAAAGGCCGACAGCGAATATCTTAAAGTATTATTTGATAAATATCAAAATGAAAGAAGCGGAAGCACTCTCACAGGTTCCGCCTCCGGATCTGGCGCACCGTCATCCCCTGTAAGCATGGGATTCGAGGCATCTCCTGTAGTTTTAAGCGTGGCGGTTCCTTCAAGCGAGGGAATGACAGTGGATGTGTGCCTTTGAATGATCAGCAGATTGGGAGCTCATTCTCACAAAAAAGCTGCGATGCAGGTTAATTCCCGCATTCGCAGCTTCTTGCTTCCACGCTTGTTATTTTACTGCCCAGCTTGTATCCGCAGGCTCTCATCCCCTCACCGATCACCCGGTTCCACTCGGCACCTGAGAGTTCCCTAAAGGTTCCGTCTTCAAAATACACTGTGCAGGCCATCTCGGTACAATTGGTCGTTCCGCATGCTATACGATACATGTTTTTACGGCTGATGGCACCGATATCCTCGAGAGTATTTATCATCCTGTAAACGGTGGCTCCGCCAATGGATCTGTCCTTTTTGGAAGCCTTGTAATAAATTTCTTTGCAGCTGGAGCAATCCTCTTCGAGAATGATATCAAGAAGCATCAGGCGCTGCTTTGTGATCCTGCAGCCCTTGTCCTTAAGTCTTTGAAGGATAATGTCCTTTTGCAAATTTGTAACCATCTTTGGCATTTTTATTTCCTCCCTGTCCCTACCAGCACAAAACTTCGTGTCCGTCTTCTGTTACAAGCACCATGATCTCCCACTGTGCGGAGGGCATTCCGTCCGCGGTAGATACTTCCCATCCGTTTTCTTTGTTGGTCTTGATCTTTTCTTTTCCCATATTAACCATTGGTTCTATGGTAAATATCATGCCGGGAACCAGGAGCATGTCCGTTCCGGCCTTTGTGTGATAACCTACCCAGGGATCCTCATGGAATTCCAGACCCACTCCGTGGCCGCCTATCTCGCGCACAACGGTGTAACCCCTGTCATAGCAATAATCATGTACAGCCTGTCCCATATCTCCTAAGAATCCCCAGGGCCGAACCTTTTCGAGGCCGGCATATACGGATTCCTTTGTGGTCTCTACAAGCTTTCTCTTTTCCTCACTCACATTTCCGATGCAGTACATTCTGGATGAGTCGGAAAAATATCCGTCAAGTATGGTGGAACAGTCAATATTTACTATATCCCCGTCCTTTAGGTACACTCCCTTGTGGGGATACCCGTGGCAGACCTGCTCATTGACAGAGGTGCAAACGCTGTAAGGATATCCTTCATAGTTTAAGGGTGCAGGGATAGCTCCGGCTCCGTACGTGATCTCGTTAACTATATCGTTGATCTTTGAAAGCTCCATTCCCTCGCACACTTCCTTGTCAAGGGTATCCAGGATCTGAATGTTTATCTTGCAGCTTTCCTTTATCTTTTCTATCTGCTCCGGGGTCTTGATGATGTCATGATCAGGCACCCTGGCTCCCTGGAGACTGTATTTTTTTATTTTCGCGTCAAATGCTTCATGACACTGTTTATATTTTTTTCCGCTGCCGCACCAGCAGGGATCGTTTCTTCCGATCTTGATCATTTCTTCCTCGATTCCGTATTTTTTACTATGTTTTGTAATTGTATTATTTGATAGTCGTTTTTTGATATCGGGTTTTTTTATTTGTTTTTGATATCGGTTCTCAATAACGCTAATGGTTAGTTTATACTAACACTTCCTCCTTGTCAATATATACTTGAAAAAAGTATGTGCAAAGTTATAAACTAAATTACAGTGAAGTAATAGGAGCATCTGTTTATGTACTACGGAGTGATCAAAAAAAATGATATAGCAAACGGCCCGGGAGTGCGGGTAAACCTGTTTGTCAGCGGCTGTACCCACAAATGCGAGGATTGCTTTAACGCAGACACCTGGGCTTTTGACTATGGCTTTGAATATACGGAAAAGCAGACCAAAGAGATCCTGGATGCTCTGGCCCCGGAATACGTGGCAGGCATCACATTCCTGGGGGGCGAACCTATGGAACCGGCCAGCAGAGGGACTGTTCTTGAACTGTCAAGGCAGATAAAAACTCTTTACCCATACAAAACCATTTGGATCTACAGCGGATATCTGGTGGAGGAGCTTCTTGCAAGAGCCGGGATCTGGACTCCCGACAGAGTTCCCACATATGATCAGGTTCCGAGAAACAGGGTTCTGCCTGATTATAATCCTGCTGCCGATCATGAAGCTCTGTCCGAGCTCATAAGGCTCACGGATGTCATCGTCGACGGTGAATTCATGAAAGAAAAAAAGAACCTGCGGTTAAAATTCCGAGGTTCCGAGAATCAGAGAATAATCGATATCCCTTCCACGCTTAAAGAAGGAACGATAATACTTGCAGATTATAAAGACAGGGCTTGACCTGTCTTTTTTTGCCCCTGTGGCGCGTATGACCCATGGGGACGGAGTCAGGGGGTCATTGTCAGAATATTCAGTTAATAACCCCCTGACTCCGTCCCCGAGGGTCATTTAGCAGCGGCCGCCGTAGCCGCCCATGCAGAGACCGCTGCCTCCGCAGCATAGGTTGAGTATTAAGTTGGCGATGCATATTCTGGTGCAGATGGTGGAAGCACGGCTCTGAGTATAGCCGTAATCTGCCTGGCGCTGAGTGTACCAGGTGGTGCCGCCCTGAAGGCGCTCCAAAAGCTGTCTGTACTCGAAATTATCGGGCTCCAGCGCCACCGCTCTCTTTGCATGATCCATGGCCGCAACGGAATTGCGAAGTCCCAGATGTGCAAGAGAACTGTAGTAATACCATCTGGCGGATCTGGCATTCTCCTCCACACTGTCCAGGGTGGATCTGGCTTCCTTAAAGTAGCCGTTACTGATAAAGCTTCCCGCAGCACGGAGTCTGGGCTCTTCCTCATATCCGGTGTTCTGGCTTCTGTAGCCGCCAAAGCCTCCAAAAGATCCAAAATCTCCGTATCCGTACTCGAATCCCCTGTTTGAATATGAATACCCATTCCGGTAGCCCGAGGATCCTCCGTAAGAATTATAATTACCGGTATATCCTTCGGTGCGTTCCTTCATCACCTGCTGATATGCCGCCTGAATCTGTTTAAACTTCTCCTCAGCCTGAGCTTTGTTCGGATTGTTTACATTTGCGTCCGGATGATATCTGCGGCTTAAAGTTCTGTATGCTTTTTTTATCTCTTCCTCTGTTGCGTTCCTCTGAACGCCAAGGACTGAGTAAGGATCCATCAAGCTTTCTCCTCGCGCTTTTTTCTCACCGTCTCATACCTGCCCCACACACCCGAATACAGAATGTTTCTTAAAATATCAACATTGTCTATGATGGGCAGCATTTCAAATTGCTTACAACATTCTGACATCATCATGGACAGGACAAATTTGATCTCATCATCAAAGCCGTCATTGCCTATTTTCTCTTTAAGGGGATTGTACCTGCCCTTTTTGATGTCTTTTTCCACATCATCATAGGCGTCAAGGATATAAATGAATTTGCCCAGATAGTAACCGAGTTTTCCCAGCTCATCCGACCATTCATCTTCCTTATAGACTAAAACCTTGCTCATTATATCCCCGAAAAGTCCCGATATCAAGTCAATATCCCTGCACTCCTCTTTTTCAAGCTTTGATATCTTTGCAAGAGTGTCCTTGATAGAATTCTCTTTCTTCCTGTAGACTTTTCTCTTTTTGCAGCTCAGTTTTCTGAGACCGCAGCCGAAGCATGCCTTGAAAAATTTTTTCTCATCATTCCAGTCGTCTTCGCACTTATAAAGAGTGAGCATAACGTTCATATCGGCGATGTAATCGATATATTCGTTTTTGATATACTCATGTCTCTCAAAGGGATGCGCCACGCACACACATTTTTTTGTAACGGTCTCGGGCTCATATAAAGCCGACAAAAGAATGGCAGCAAAGGTCATATCATAGCTCAGGGTGACCTGCCCCATGGGGCCAAAACGACTGAGCAGGCTCTGACAAAGCCCGCAATAGTATGCATGGTATATATCAAATTCTTTAAATTTCATTTCGGATTTGTTTATAGTGATATAACCAAACATTTACCGCTCCTGTAAATATGTCTTAACTCTTTCTGATGAATTGCTCTGCGCATCTGCGGCATCTTATCTCGATTCTGCCCCTGCCTCTGGGAACACGAAGCTTCTGTCCGCATTTCGGGCACTTAAAAACCTTATAATTCCTGCCCTCGGTAAAGCTGTATCTTATTTTGCCGAAAAGCTTTCTGACCCATGCGGTGTTTTTGAGGAACCATTGGTTCTCTTTGTATCTTGCTGCTTTGTTTCTGGAAAACAATCTGAAGTATTCATATCCAATGATCAGTATGGCTGCAATATAAACATAAGGTACTGTAAAAAGAGATACCGTGAATATTACCATGGCAAGCGCCATCAGGAATATGCCGAACTGATCCTGCCCGTATCTTCCGTACATAACCCGTCCGAGCCACGCTCTGAATCTGTTCATAAAAATACGCCTCCGTTTCACTATAATAATTTAAGCGAAACGAAGGCAAATCTCAATTAAATAAGTATAAACTTTTATTAAATTTCAGAAAAATATCAAAATATTTTACTCATGGAGTCTGTGGATCATTCTAAAGGCTGTCTCGTATTGATTTATAAGTGGCGTATTATGAGCAAAAAGCACGATCCCGTCGGTGCTTGCCACGATCTCCTCACGAAGGCTTCCGTCAAAGGGATCTAAAATCTCCGCCATCTTCGTTCCGTATTTCACGTCCTCACCGCATTCCACAAGGCTCTTAAATATTCCGGCTCTCCCGCTGAGGACATCCTTAAGGTCGTCCTCATACAGAATGTGGCTGATGTATCCCGAGTGGCACTCATAGTGGATTATTCCCATTCTGGTCAGGAATCTGAGTACCGCGGAAATAGCCTGCTTTGCCTCCCGGTCATTGACAGAGTTTTTATCATTTGTGAAAATGCTGAAAGCGCTGCTGGTCTCTGTCTGAAGATTGTAATTCATAGTGGTTGTGTCTATGGGAAGGGGTCGTCTTACCACCACATAAGGCAGACCGAAAAGATTTGCAAGGGAAACATTTTCATTTCCGTTCTCCATCATTCTCACATGAGGAACACAGCTTGCTCTCTCAAAAAAAGAAGTAAACTGTATGGTATACGCATAATCTTTTATATGTTCAAACAGCCCCCCCGCGATCCTGGAAACAGGCTCTCCGTAATCATTTCCCGGAAAGCATCTGTTGATGTCGATATTTTTAACGCCAAAAAAATCCTTTGACAGGTTAAAAGCATAAAAGTTCGCGGTGGGAATGACCATTATCTGCTTATCGTTTACGATGGCTCCCAGTTCCTCAAGCTCTGCGAGTTTTTTTACAAGCTGGCTGCAAATATACAGCTGCTGGTATTCATTTCCTCTGGTGGGACCCACGATGCAGGCGCTTTTTTCACCGGATCCAAATACATATCCCTTTATGCGCATATCTTCACGATATGTGGATTTGAAATCATAAATCTCAGTTATATTCATAACCAAAGGCTCCTGTTATCTCTTCTTAAAAAGCACCTGTCAAAATACGTGCCAAAAGATCCCCCTCACTGACAACGGGATATATTCTCTGGGTAAATAAAAGACCCGAATGTTCTGTGACGATCTTCTGCAGGATCTCTCCGCTGTACGGATCCAAAACCACTCCTATAGTATCGCCGCTTTTAACGAAATGGTTGTGCTCCGTGGTGGGCATAAATATTCCTGCGTTTGCGCTCCGGATGAATTCCACGGATCCGTCGCTTGATATGGCGGGCAGCTGAGTCCGTGGCCTTATTCCCGTCCACATACCGAGTTCACACAGTATGTTAAAAATACCGTCAACTATCTGATCTCCGTAGGGCTTGTTTATCTGATGGCCCTGTCCCATTTCGATGACCATGGTGGGGACACCCAGTACATTAAGAGAATGTGCCAGGGTTGATTCATGTACCGTCGCGGTGGCATTCATCCAGATCATATCCGCATTTGTCAGCTTCGCAAAAGGAAGCAGGTTCTCTGCAAATTCCTCGCTGAGTCTGACCTGTGGTATCTCTCTTACGAAAATATCGCTGGCGTGGATATCAAGGCACAGATCCGATCCGGTGATGCTCTCGATCACGGTGCTGCTGAGTCTTCCTACGAAATTGCCCCCGGGAGTACCCGGAAAGATCCTGTTCATGTCGGAATTGAACAGGGGATTGTTCTTGCTGGCCATATCGATCCCAAAGGGATTCAGCACCGGGTAAATGTCCACAATGCCCATCAGACAGTCAGGAGCCTCTTTGATGCGTCTGGCTATCTCATAACAGATGTATTGACCTTCAAGCTCATCGCCGTGAGTTCCGCTGACGATGGATATTCTGCCCGGGGAATTGATCTGTGCGGTAGGCTCTAATCTGTTTCTGAATATTTTATACGTCTCCCCTACCGGGAGTTCCATTTCAAATACAGTCTCTCTCATTTTTGTTTTCTTTCACGATTTGCAGGATTGCGGGAATTTCGAAAAAATGAAGCAATCCGTGGTATCAAGCCGGGATCGGAAGGATTTCTGTATCACAAAAAGCAGGAGAAGGATCTCCTGCCTATAAGTTCCGGTGTATGCGCAGACAAGGCTTTTCATCAGCCTTCCGAATCATCCTCCACCCCCAAAGTGCTTAAGATATAGATAAACTGCTTATCTATAAGTTCGGCAGTAACCCCGATAGTCTGTGACATGATCTTTAACCCTTCAAGCGTCAGCATAATATTCTTTGCTGCATCCTCGGGCTTTTCGCAGATAAGTTCCTCGTTCTGCACGCCGATCTCGATCACCCTCTGCAGGACCTTCACTGCGGAATCAAAGTCCTTTCTGAAAATGTCCTTGTTCTTTTCGGGCCTCTCCTGAAAATAGAACTCATATGTAGCCTTGATAAGAGAATTTCTCTTTCTGAGGATATCTTTTTTCTGCTCTACCAGGAAAAGAACCAATATCTCCGCAGCAGTGGAATTCTCAGAGATCTTGCCTCCCAGGAGGTCTTCCTCTTCCTGCTCCTTGTTGAGAACTTCTATGAAAAGCTCTCTTGTACTGTCAAAATAAAGATACAGACCACCCCTGCTTATCTCACAGGCATCGACGATATCCTTCATGGTAACATCTTTGTATCCTTTTTGAGCAAATACCTCACGAGCCTTTTCTACGATATATTGTTTTTTTCTAACGGACTTGTCACCCATCCCTAAACCCCTTCCGGAAATATTCTGATCACCTGAGATTTCTCTCTGAATTCCATTCAGTCACTATCTCAAGCATCTTTGTAAGACAAAGGTAAAAAATCTTTTCGGATACTCCCTGGCTCCACAGAACGCTTTTGGTGCGTCCGCCCATAACGTATCTCGACAAAATACCGCACAGGATATCCCAATTCTTGTAATCCGCAGCAGCTATAAGATCGCGTTCATCATAACAGTTACGTATGTCCTTGCGAGTGTAAATGTATTGATAATTTCGATCCAATAAACTTGAATTGCTTGCCTCTTTGATAAACGACATAAGTGTCGCGTCATATACGGGGAAGGCGAGCGCCCCGGGACCGTCCAGTCCGTTTCCTTTGTACATGGTCGATGCGGATTTCTCCGAAGCCTGCTCGAACCAGGGAAGGTATTTCACAAGCGGTTCCAGCTCCCTGCGGTACTCCGCCATCTTTTCTTTCATGTATTCTGTATCATTATCTGTCATTGCTATCACCCACCTAATTCAGCACCAAAAGTGACACAAGTGTTATTAGTTTACCATAAAATATTACAAAAGTATATAGTATTTATTAAGATTCTGAGGCAATAATATCTGCAACATATACACCGCTGGCAGATGCATGTGACAGGGAATGAGTCACACCGCTGCCGTCTCCTATGATAAAGAGACCGGGATATATGCTCTCAAGGCGCTCGTTAAGCTGCACTTCCATGTTGTAGAACTTAACCTCGACACCATAGAGAAGGGTGTCATCATTGGCGGTACCGGGAGCGATGCGATCGAGTGCATAGATCATCTCAATGATTCCGTCCAGGATACGCTTGGGAAGTACCAGGCTCAGGTCTCCGGGGGTGGCTGCCAGAGTGGGCTGTACCATACCCTCGTTGATCCTCTTCATGTTACTGCGTCTTCCTCTTTCCAGATCACCGAAGCGCTGCACGATGACGCCGCCTCCCAGCATGTTGGAAAGTCTGGCGATGGATTCACCGTAGCCGTTGCTGTCCTTAAAAGGCTCGGAGAAATGCTTTGCCACCAGAAGTGCAAAGTTCGTATTGTTTGTCTTCTTTGATGGATCTTCAAAGCTGTGTCCGTTTACGGTGACAATACCGTTCGTATTCTCGTTAACAACGATACCGTTGGGATTCATGCAGAAGGTTCTGACCGCATCCTCAAACTTTGCGGTACGGTAAACGATCTTACTCTCATAGAGCTTGTCCGTAAGGTGCGAGAATATCTCTGCGGGGAGTTCCACTCTGACTCCCAGGTCCACTCTGTTTGACTTGGTTGGTATGCCCATTTTCTGACATACGCTCTCCATCCACTTGCTTCCGCTTCTTCCGACAGATACGATGCACTTGTTGCACTCAGCGCTCTCTCCATCGCCGTAGAGGATCCTGTAACCGCCTTCTGTCTGCTCAATGTCTGTAACGGGAGTCTTAAAGTGGAATTCCACCTTGTCCTTTAATTCCTCATAGAGCTTTCCGAGAACGATATAGTTGATATCCGTTCCAAGATGTCTGACGGATGCATCCAAAAGCTTAAGCTTATTCTGCATGCAGAGCTTTTTAAATTCACTTCCTGCAGTGCTGAACATATGAGTGTTTTCGCCACCGTGGGATACATTTATCTCATCGACATAATTCATGAGTTCTAAGGCTTTTGTTCTGCCGATATACTCATGAAGCGTTCCTCCGAAATCGTTGGTGATATTATATTTTCCGTCGGAGAAGGCTCCGGCTCCGCCAAATCCGTTCATGATAGCGCAGGTCTTGCACTTGATACAGGACTTGACCTTATCTCCGTCTATGGGACAATGTCTCTCCTCGAGAGGGTATCCCGACTCAAATACGGCAACCTTTAACTGAGGTGCTTTCTTTACCAGCTGATATGCGGAAAAGATTCCTCCGGGTCCTGCGCCGATGATTATTACGTCATATTTCATGATAATTACTCCTTAATTACTGCTATATATTTTTGCGGCTCTGAAGCGCCTGTCCGATACTTTTGATCAGCGACTCTAAAATGCCTGTCTGATGCCTGTTATCAGCGGTTTTGCAGTGCCTGTCCAATGTCTTCCTTCATGGCAAGGACTGCTGCCCTCGACGCATCGGCGTACCCCGCCGCTCCGTAGGATGCGTACTGTTCCTGCTGATATGCGGCAATGATCCCTCTGGAGGAATTGATGATGGCTCCCAGTCCGTCCTCATTAAAGAAGTGAACCAGATCTGCTCCCTTGCCGCCCTGTGCTCCGTATCCGGGTACCAGTATAAAGGTCTTTGGCATGATCTTTCTCAAAATCTTGCCCTGCTCGGGATAGGTGGCTCCCACTACGGCTCCCACATAGCTGTATTTATCTCCCATGCAATCATCGCCCCACTGAGCAACCTTTTCGCCCACCAGTTCATAGATGGTCTTTTCACCGCACTTCTGATCCTGGAACTCTCCGCTGCTGGGATTGGAGGTCTTTACCAATACGAAAATACCCTTCTTTTCCTCTTTGCAGACCTTTATGAAAGGATTGACTCCGTCGGATCCGAGATATGGATTCACGGTGACAAAATCTTCATCAAATCCATAATAGTTCTTAGAACCAACGGTTACTTTTCCGAGGTGGCCCACAGCATATGCCTCTGAAGTCGACCCGATATCGCCGCGCTTGATATCTCCGATGACCACAAGTCCCTTTTCTTTGCAGTAGTCAACGGTCTTTTTAAATGTCACAAGCCCGGGGATGCCGAACTGCTCGTACATAGCGATCTGTGGCTTTACTGCAGGTACCAGATCATAGATCGCATCAACGATGCCCTTGTTGTACTGCCAGATTGCCTCCGCAGCACCCTCAAGTGTCTCTCCGTACTCTGCAAATGCTTTTTTCTGTATATGCTCAGGCACGTATTTCATCATCGGATCCAGTCCGAC
>CACXGM010000282.1 GCA_902767075.1 uncultured Lachnospiraceae bacterium | reverse complement strand
CTGCTGTTCGATATATTTTTCAACATATTCTACATAGGTCATTTCATCACCATCTTTGTGATATAGTTTATTCTGAAATCATAAAGTCTATCCGGTCAAATTATATCTCATTTAGATCAGGAGCGTCAAGTGAAAAGAAACGGGAGTCAGGGATTTCGCATGATCAGTCTATCTCAGATATCGTGGTTTTTTGCGTCCTTTCAAAAAGGCATACTGCCCCCTTGGTTTGTGAACGAATTTTTGAAATTTCGTCGTACTACACACGCATATAGCCGCATGAAAAACAGACAACATGCTATTCGAAAGTGGACAGAATACGCATAAAATCCAGACAAAACTACCACTTCGGTAAACGGATCGTTAACTTTATTAACTATGCGTTCCATGATTAAATCAGGTGTCAAAAAGAGAGTAACCCAGTGATATAGCAGCATTTCTGCATGGATTGGGGTCAGTGGACTGGCACACATCACGGAACAGGAAAGATGCCGTGATATTCTCTGCGCTCTTTCTCTGTGGAAGCGGTTTCACTGACATGTCTCCAGCAGGCCGCAAACCAAGCTATCTGCCTGCCATTGACAAGTATACCAGCGAACCATGCTCGGGATTGTCACAATATTCAGCGCCCTTTTGGCGTAAGTACACGATTCATTTACAACCAAAGTGCTCTGAAGATTTGTCCGTCATCCATGCGACACTTTTTTCCTATAGCACTTGTTTTTATCTTGGAATCATGCAGCTGTTGTCCGGCTGAGAATAGAATATTTGTCCGACTACGTCGGAATTTACGGAAAGTTGGAGCGTATTTATAATTAATCAATATTGATAACAGGCGGATTTCCAAACAGATACTTTTTTAACAGTTCATCCTGTCCACTGAGATGAATTGCCTCTACTGGAGTAGAATTAGAGTCTTTAACATCTCCGTTGATTACAGCCATTGTCACAATGTTTAAAACAATCTTCCGGAGAAGAGAGCAATTGTATTTGGACGATTTGGCAGGATTATAATCCTCTGCAAACGTTACATCAAGCACATGATGTATCGCCTCAACGGACCAGTGTTTACGCTTTATTTCGAGTACTTCCGTCGCAGACAATATACGATTCGAGAGGGTTCCAACCTTTTGAATATCACAATCTTCGCTATCTCCGACTTTGGGTTTTGGGCAAGACCTTGACCCGTTAACCAAAAACTCTGCCAAAGAAGGTGTAATATCATTTCCATCAGAATCCTTTTCGATCGGAATTCTTACAGTTTCAATCATCCCAATCGTCTGAAAACCGATTCCAGATTTGACCATTGAAGAACCTGCTCCAAGAATCTCCGATATGAGGTCCAAATTTCCATTAGGATGAACAACAATAGCCCGACGATATTCCATTCGGTCGTGGTTTTTTTCGAAAATCCAATCAGTGCAATCAAAGTCCTCAGGCATCGAAAAATCGGATTTTTTCTTTTCATCTTTAGCCTGTTCGTTTATTCTGTTTCGAAGAGTATCAAAATATCCAGTTAAGCTTGAGTACGCTTCCGGATGATTTTTCTTTACAAGCATCAAAAATGAACCTTCCTCTTCGATGATCATATTCATTATGTCGATTTGAGTTCCAATTGCATCAATCGTTATCATGTTTGAAGCAACAGATATAAGAGACAATATCTCAGGAATAGCTTTGATCTCGTTAGTCTTGGCATCTATAGGCATTGAAGCAATTGTCAGGCCCTTTTCAGTTTCGACAACATTGAGCACATATGGACATTTTCCACCACGGTTTTTTTCTGTTCCTCCTCGCAATCCTTTTCCATCAATTGCAAGATGAACACCGTATACAACTATTATATTATTCATCCAGTCAATGAATTCCAACATAAACGCTCCCGAATCCAGAGACTGCAACATGCGCATATGAGTAGAATAGGAGGCAAGACCATTTCCGAGAGTGAGACCTAACGAACGTAAATGATCAATATGGACAAGACACCAGTGCCATGCTTGGAAACCAGATGATTTTCCATTCAAAAAAGCAACGACAAAACACATTAACATTTCTGCAATTTCATGAAGAATTTTCCATGAATGTTCCTGATTGCGATAATCAGGGAGAGCACAAAAAAAATCAAATAATGTTTTTGATGTTAATTTCATTTTCGTTTACTATCCTCAAGTCAATCTTTAATTTCTCAAGTACCCTGTTCATCTCGTCGGTTATCCTGGTGAGAATTAAATGTCCATTCTGGTCAGAAAGAATATGGAGGCGCTTAAGAATCTCAAGATCTTTGTGATCTATGCCACACTCAGTTTTCAGTCTCCGGTAAAGGCTTATCGTCTGAGTCTTTACTTTTGTTTCAATTTGTTTGTCGCTGAATCCATCAGTGTATTTGGATCTAAGATATGAGTCAGGAGAACTCTTTATAATACACGCATGAAGAAGCTCTTCTGCGCCAATTCCAGCTGCCTTTTTCCACGAGTCGGGGCAGAGTAATTCCATTGCTCTTGACCAGCCGTATTCTGCCCAGACCATTCCGTTCGTACATATG
>CACXGM010000281.1 GCA_902767075.1 uncultured Lachnospiraceae bacterium | reverse complement strand
TCTTTTCCCTCAAATGCCTCAAGTCCCTTGATGGGGAAGCCCTTTTCGTATTTAACGGGATATCCGTCGCTGGCCAGAACCACGCAGACAGCCGCTTTGTCCTCGAACTGAAGATCCAGCTTGTCCAGGGTACCGTCAATGCAGGCATCCATTACATCCAGAATATCATTCTTCAGCCTGGGAAGAACCACCTGCGCCTCGGGATCTCCGAATCTTGCGTTGTATTCAAGAACCCTGGGTCCCTTAGGAGTTAACATAAGTCCGAAGAAGATGACTCCCTTGAAAGGTCTGCCCTCGGCCTTCATGGCATCAACAGTGGGCTGGAAGATATACTTTTGACAGAACTCGTCCACTTCCTTTGTATAGAAGGGAGTGGGGGAGAAATTGCCCATTCCTCCGGTATTAAGACCCTGATCTCCGTCCTTTGCACGCTTGTGATCCTGGGCGGATGACATGATCTTTACAATATTTCCGTCCACAAAGGATAAGACACTTACCTCGCGTCCGGTCATGAACTCTTCGATGACCATGCGGTTTCCTGCAGTGCCGAACTTTTTATCCTGCATGATCTCTTTTACGCCGTCAAGGGCTTCCTCAAGAGTATTGCATATAAGCACACCCTTACCCAGTGCCAGTCCGTCAGCCTTGAGCACGATGGGAAACTCAGCTTTAGTCTTCAGATACTCGATGGCCTTGTCCGCATCATCAAAGTTTTCATAAGCCGCAGTGGGGATATTGTATTTCTTCATGAGATCCTTTGAGAAGGCTTTGCTTCCCTCCAGGATAGCTGCGTTTTTCTTGGGTCCAAAGGCTCTGATGCCTGCTGCCTCAAGTTCATCCACAAGACCGCCCACAAGAGGATCGTCCATTCCTACGATAACAAGGTCTATCGCCTTTTCCTTTGCAAAAGCCACGATCTTGTCAAATTCCATTGCCCCGATGGGAACACACTCTGCAAGAGCGGCTATTCCCGCATTACCGGGTGCGCAATAAATTTTCTCCGCTCTCTTACTCTTTGCAACGCTTGTTGCGATTGCATGCTCACGTCCGCCGCTTCCAACGATCAGTATCTTCATGATGATTCTCCTTTGACAATTAACCTCCCGGCTATGGGTGTTGTTATCGTTTTTTCCATAGGTTACAATATCAGCAAACCGATGATTAGTCAATATTTCAAAACTCCTAAGGGCCCTATGCAAAGCACCAAAAGAGCCGGAAACTCTCAATTGAAAGTTCCCGGCTTTTTGGCTGGTTTTTATAATCTGATCTTTTTCAATCTTGCCTATCAACCGTTCTCCGCGGGTCCAAAGATAATGTAAACATTTCCGTTGGCATCCGTAAGAGTGCCTTCACTTGATGAATATGTAAATACGGATGTATCTTCTATTCCGTCATAGTAAAGCACAAGTTCGGTTCCGTCATACTCATAGTTTCCTTCGGCATCATATGTGGATCCGGAGTCATTGGTTAAATACCAGCGCTGATCCCTGCTGAAATTATAATATGAATCATAGTTATCAGTGTCTCTGAGTCTCCACATGTAGTTCACATCATCGAGAACATTCACGGGACCGTCGTCCATATCGTAGGTACTTCCGCGTCCGTAGGGAACCCAGGTTGCACCTTCATCGTCCACTATGCGTTCCTCTCCCACATATTCGAGAGTGGTCTCACCGCCTTCACTGTCAGTCAGAACAATGTACTTATCATCAAGAAGCTCGTAAGTTCCGGTATAGTAGCTTCCTCCGTCACTGTCCCACTGCCACGTATAATCGCTGTTGAACGTATATGTGAGTGTAAATACACCCGGAGTTTCAGGTGTCCATACACCCACAACCTCTGCCAGAAGGCCGGACAGCTCTCCGGTATCTTCACCGTATCCGGTTTCATCAAGGATTTCCTCGTCATCTTCTACATACTCCCAATCAGGATCGGGGTAGTCGGGATTGACCTGGTTTCCTCCGCAGGCTGTAAGCGTAACTGCCACACCTGCTGCCATTAATACAGATAATACTTTTTTCATGATTTCCTCCCTTTTTTATTCAGAAAATGTAATTGTTCCGTCCTCATCGATATCATAAAGAACAGAATCGGTCAGTAAGTAGTCTCCGAAAATATCGTTGATGCAGAAGAAGTATCCGTAAAGTCCGGGCTCCATCAAATCGTAATAGATCTGATCACCATCGGTTACCACATACTCGGATCCGGTATACTCATACTCATCATCGGTACTTAAGCTGTATGCGGTATAAGCGGGTACGATCACGTCGCCACTCTTTAAAGTTACTATATCTCTTGCAGCGGCACCGTTCTCATCAATGCCTTCCCATGCGCCCTCGATTTCAACTCTTCCGTCGCTGAAATACTGTCTCATACGAAGGTTAGTCTCCTGTCCGTTGAGATAAATGGGTGATGTGTAGATGATACTGTCATCAAGAACCTCAACAATGTAAAGAGCAAGGTTCTGTCCGTCAGCAAGTGAGAGCCATAATCCGTCAAACATATCCATGAACTCACCGGTGGACCAGTCAGCCTGAACATCGATGGTCTCACCGAGTTCGATCATAACATCCTCGTCCTCGTATACCTGACATACCATAGCAAGAACATCAGCGGCATAATCATAACCCTGCTGGTCAAGAGCGAAGTAGAAAGATCCATCCTCCAGAAGTACAGGTTCCTGAGCAAATGTGATATAAGGGCTCTCTCCCGTAACTTCATAGCCGTCCATGTAATCCCAATAACTGTCATCAACTTCTTCTGCTCCCCACTCCCATTCGCCGTTTTCGTCGAACCACTGGTTATCGTCATAAACGGTGGTGATGTTGGGTGAACCTGCCTGGTTGTGGCTGTCTACAAATGAAAGATAATAGGGGCTGGTGCAAACCTTTCCGAAGATGGAAAGTTCCATGGATCCCTGAATGCTTAAGGGATAGTACATGGAAAGACCTGTTGCTCCCTGATGGGCATCACCGCTTACCTTGTACAGAACCGCATTGTTCAGCGCCCCCATAACATTTGAAGCATTTGATGAATACTTCGAGCAGGAACTAACTATTCCGCCAAGGTCAACCATGTTGGTATAACCTTCCTTCTTGTTGTTTCCGCCAAAGTTGTCCACATTATTGATGGCACGTACCATATCGGAGCGTGCGGAAGAATCCTGTGCAGCTTCATACATATCTTTTGCAAATGAGTTGAAGCTTATGAGCAGATTGTCGACCTGTGAAAGATCGATAACTGAAAGGGTAGTGAGATAATCCTGATCCACTGCCCGGCATGCGGCAAGGAAGGAATCGCAGATAACCTTTCCGACTTCAGCTCCGTTTGCATCACTGTTAGAAGCAAGGAAATTGCCGATGGAGGTATAATCCCATCCGCTTCCGGGCTCAGTTTCCTCGGAACCGACCATGTAGTCCGCATAGCTTGCAAGTACGTTTGCAGTCTCAAGAGTGCCCATAAGACAAGCATCAAATCCGATGAAATCAAACTTTCTCTGGGTCTTTGATACAGTTTCAAACAGGGCATTATCAAGCTCCATCAAACTGAGGGAGTCGAAGTAAGCACATTCGTCAAAGCAGATACCGGAAATACTTCCGCCGCCGTGGTTCCACATTACCACACCCATGTGCTCCGAAGGATAGTTCTGTGTACCCCAGTCAAGGAAACTCGCAAAAGTGGAGTAATTACCCATTGCTGCATCGGGCTGTTCATCAAGAAGAACACAGGTGCCGTCCTGGATCACATATCTTTGGATTGCTCCGGTTTTGATCACTTCGTTCTGCCACTTGCTGCATCCGCCGGTCTCCAGGATGAAACGCACATTGCCGCTGGCTGTGGCATTCTGCATTTCCACGATATCTCCGGTAGCACTTCCGTACTTTGACTCAAGGTCGGTACCGCAGACATAAATGAATATTGTCCAAGTGTCATCATCGGGAATCTCTGCAGTAAGGGGCATATCCCTCTGAATCTGAAGTTCACCTGTGGTGTTGAGAACCGTCATGCTGAGGCCCTTGATGGTACCGCTTGAAGTCTCCATTTCGGATTGTTCTACAACAACATTTCCGCTCGCATCCACGTAATTGCCTTCATCATCGAGATACAGCATGTCATCGCCGCCTCCACAGGCTGTGCATGTAAGCACAAGCCCGATCGCTGTTAACAGTGCTAAAATTTTCTTTCTCATAAACCCTCCTAAAAAACATTTAAATTATTTGATCAATAATTCCATGCGTTCTGCCATGATCCGCTGTAATTGTGCATCAAAATATAGCTTTCTTTCTCATCGTTCCACCTGTACATACACTTACCCAAGACATTCTTGTTCTTATCCATAGCAGTTGCGCCAAACCATTGAGGATCCGAGCTCTCATCTGCCTCCAGTACGAAATAATAATCTTCATTAAGGTCATAATAATCCGATAGGAAAGATCTCGCATCATTTGTGATCTGTGCTGCCAGCCTGCCCGTAAACCAGATGGTATTTACGTCAACTGATGTACTTGAACCTTTTCCCAGGAATACGTTGTTAATACACTTAATAAAGCTCGAAGTGACATAACCTTCGTTAAGCTCCATGGGAGCGGACTCATAGTTTTCAAACATCCAGCTTACTTCGATCTGACCATATATGTCATCATTTACTATGACTACGTGGCATAATCCAAGATCTTCATGTCCTTCAACATAACCGGAATACTCCAGTGCATACATGTAATCTTCCGACATAGCAAACAGATATTTAACATGAGTTGCATCAACACTGTACACCCCGTCAAGTGTAAATCCTTCGTCCTCCAGTTCTCTGACCAGTGTCTGTAGTTTACCTCCGGGGTTACCCGAGCTGAATGAACTGTCGCTTTCGTTGAGATAGTAATAGATATAGCTAATGTTTCCGTATTCAGCCATACCGAAATCGGTTACATCTTCAACACTGAATTCTTCTGCTATTTCCTCATACAAGGGAATGCTATCATCATATTCATAATACTCTTCTGTATCCTCTGACCAGCCTATTCCGTTATCGGCGTTCTGGAATTCTCCGTTATCGTATCCTCCCTGGTTTTGTTCTCCAAAGCCATCCTCGGAAATGTAATATGAATCATCACCCTCTACGAAGTCTGATGAATAGTCATTATCCTCATCTCCAAGATAACCGGTTCTGAACAGAACATGACCGTACCTCTTGATGATTATCTGATCCATAAGAGGATCAAAGTACCAATAATCATAGTCATCACTGCTCTTGCTGAAGGACTGTGCATAAATGACTTTTCCCGAAATGGTGTAGTATCCGCTGTCAACTTCTCTGTCACCGTGATAAATACTGTATCCGCCGGTCTTTGTAAGTCTGTATGTTTCGTCAAAACCAAGGCTTCCGTCAGGGGCCCAGATTCCGGCTACATCCTCTCTGGTATAGTTTTCTGCTGATGAGTATCCCTGGTCACTGTCCTCAGTTTCTTCAAGTCCCTCATCAAGTACCGTAGGCTCCATTGCATTAGAGACATAATCGGGTACATCGATCTGGAGGAACTGACAGTATGCTTCAAATACTGATGTTATATCATCTCCCATCATGGATCCAACCGGAGGATAACAATCGTAATACCATTCTTCAAGGATTGCATCCACCGCAGGAACAGCATTTCTCTCTACCCAGGCATTGTCTACATTGACCTCATACTCGTTGTATTTGAGTATTACATTCATATATGCCAGAAGCATCCATTTATAATTATGTGAATACGCTGCTCCGCCTTCCTCGGAAAGGAACCATGTACGGGCGGTTGTGGTCATGAAATTGTAATCATCATAGTCCTTGTACCAAAGAACTACATTCGCCTCATCATCATCCATCCATTCATCGTTATCAGGCAATTCATGGTTGGTGGCTTCTGCGATAATGGGCTTTGTTTCCTCCTTGGGCTTTTCTTCATCCTGCCCGGACTCATTGTTGTTGGTATTGTTATTTGCAGTATTGGTGGCAGCCGCAGTGTTATTACCGGGCTTTCCGTTTATGGTCTCATCCTTGATCTTCTGGATCTTTACATCTTTTTTGACCTCATCTACAATACTCTGAGCTTTCGCTTTTTCTTCAAATCTGACATTAAAACGATCCCAGCTCTTTAAATATGCCCTCTCCGCATCGACAGCAACGATCTCTGCATAACAAGCTGTTTTGTTTCCCTGTCCTCCCAGGAAGAGGCCGTCGTCGTTGTGCCATTTAATAGTATTTTGTCCGACGATAAGACTTGAATCTTCAGCCGTCACATCAAATATATCAAAGATATTTCCGGTGTTTTTGTTATCCGGGATCTCCCAGAATTTGATATGAAGATCCAATCCGTTGAAGGAGTCGTAGTAATAGTAGTCACTTCCGCCTCCCCTGTCGAACTTGAACTGAAGAGGTACGGTGACAAAGCAGTTGTAATCCTTGAAGTACAGATCCTGCATCTCAAAGGTTTCCACATCGTCACCCGGAACCTTGAGGGAGAGCTCTGCAGCTGCCCCCTGATACAGGTAGTCGTATGCGTAAGGAACATACATTATGGTGTGATATTCCAGACCATCACGGATAACCACAAAATGATACTGCTTATAGTAATCCTCCGTATCCTTGTATCCGCGGATGATATCTTCGTCTATTCTGGTGTAATCGGTAAGTCCGTAATCAATGGCAAGTGCATCTATAGAGCTGCCGTAATCCTGCTTGAAGGTCTTGATATACGCTCCTGTCACGGGGTCGGTGAAGTATGTTCCGTCATTTCCGTTGTATACCTTGGAGAAGATGTTGGGATAAATCTGGATAAAATCACCGTTGGCAAAGTACCACTGGGTCAGTTTATATTTCATGCCGTTTGCATAAGCATTCTGAAGCGCAGGTACAGTCTTTCCCGTGGTATCTCTAACTTCATTGCTTACCCATTTTCCACCCTCAACAAACTGACATTTGATGAGTCCACGGAGTTCTTCAAATACGAAGTCATATTTGTTTTCATATGTGAGATCTACATTTACGGCAAATTTCTGTCCCAGACCGGTATATGAAAACTCGGTCATGCTCTTGCCCTTGGTCTCACAGGAAAACCAGTCCGTTCCGGATGCCAGTACCTTGTTGTACTCTGTGTTTGCGATAAAGCTCTCCACATCATCCATGCAGGAGTAATTGTTTTCATCAAGAGAGATCTTAAGCTTTGCTTTGCTCTTTTTGTCCGTAAATATAGCGGTATTGTCTTCTTTAACCTCACTCAGTTCAAGCTGTGAGGGATAATATACAAGACATTGAGCAGGTTCCACATACCAAATTGAATAATTGTGGTTGTAGTTATCCTTGTCCTTCCGGTAACCTGTATCAACAAGAGCTGCAACAGCAGCCGCCGCTTTACCTGCATCAGCCTTCTCATTGGTCTTTTTATCGGAGTCCTTTTTTGTCTCAACCTTTGCGACTACATCCTTGTCATCCACCTTCATGTGGATGGCTTCGGTACCGTCTCTGTCAGTGGTTGACCACTGTGCTCCGTCTTCGGTCTTTCCGGAGATGGTATCCTCGGGATGGGACTCATCATCGGCCTGTACGACTATGGTCACATAATTCGTGATGTAGGTGATCCTGTCCTCGGTGGCGGTCAGTCCGTCAAGGGGCACCACATCAAGAAGGGCATTCTCTGCGACATTTCCCTGCGGTTCAGCATCCGGATAATCTGCAGTTACTATGAGCCCGATCATTATGATAAGTCCGAACAGAGCTACCACACCACCTGTGATAGTCATGATCAATCCGGGCACTTTCTTTTTCTTGACCAAAAAGAAAACACCTCCACCAACTATCAATAAACCGATTATTAAACCTGCTGCCATTTTTCTCTCCTATCCCACAAAATCATATTTATGCCCAAAAGCAGGGCAAAAAAAACTCTTATTTGACACACTCCATTAGTGTATCAAATAAGAGCAGATTGCAAAATATACCGAAAGTATACTTTTATCCCAAAAACACTCCCCTCCTACCGTTTGACCGGCACTTTTCCTTTTCTCACGCTTTTCTGATGACTTTATTGTTTACGACTTCTATACGCCCATTGGCGATATCGTCGATGGCCTTGGGCAAGATAACCCACTCAGCCTGCTCCATGACACGCTTTTGCAGCACCTCCGGAGTGTCCCCGTCCTCCACCGCAACAGGTTTCTGAGCGATAATAGGACCCTCGTCCATGCCCTCGTTTACGAAATGAACGGTGGCTCCGGTGATCTTTACACCGCGCTCAAGAGCCTTTTCGTGAACTTTGAGCCCATAGTATCCCACTCCGCAGAATGAGGGAATAAGTGAGGGATGAATATTCACGATGCGGTTTGAGTATTCTTTGACAAACTCCTCGGGAATGCGGACAAGAAAACCTGCCAGTACCACGAGATCGGGGTTTATCTCCTTTACCTTAGCAAGAAATGCCTCGTTGAACTGCGCTCTGTCAGCAAAGTCCTTCGGAGAGAGAACCGTGGCAGGAATCCCTGCCTTTTCGGCTCTCTCCAGGCTCTTTACACCGTAGTTGTTTGAAATGACTCCGACAATCTCTGTATTAGTGATGTTTCCGGCTTTGATGCCATCGATTATGGCCTGCAGATTGGTTCCGCCTCCGGATACACAAACAAGAATCTTTAGCATATATCTACACCCTTTTCGCCTGCGATGACGCTGCCCACAACATATGCCTTCTCGCCTGCTGCTTCGATAGCCTTTAAGGTCTTGTCCGCATCTGCGGGATCTACGGCAAGCACCATTCCAAGTCCCATGTTGTAGGTGTTGTACATCATCTGCTCTTCTACCCCGCCCTTTTTCTGCATAAGCTTGAAAATGGCAGGGACTTCATAGCTGCTCTTTTCGATCTTTGCTCTGGTTCCTTCGGGAAGCATTCTGGGAATGTTCTCATAGAATCCGCCGCCTGTGATATGGCTGCAGCCCTTTACCTTTACTCCCGCGTCCTTAACAGACTTAAGTGCCTTTACATAAATGATGGTGGGTGCAAGAAGTGCCTCCCCGAGGGTTGTTCCCAGCTCATCATAATAGGTGTTTAAGCTTTCCTTTGTCATGTCAAAGATCTTTCTGACAAGCGAAAATCCGTTGGAGTGAACACCGCTTGATGCGATTCCGATAAGGGTATCGCCGGGCTTGATGTTCTCTCCGGTAATGAGATCCTTTTTATCTACGACACCCACAGAGAAGCCTGCCACATCGTATTCATCCTCGGGCATCAGTCCGGGATGCTCTGCGGTCTCGCCGCCGATAAGTGCGCAGCCGGACATCTTGCAGCCTTCCGCAACTCCCTTTACGATAGCAGCGATCTTTTCCGGGATATTCTTTCCGCATGCGATATAATCCAGGAAGAAAAGAGGTTCTCCGCCGGCACACGCCACATCATTTACGCACATTGCTACTGCATCGATTCCAATGGTATCGTGCTTATCAAGAAGAAACGCAAGTTTGATCTTTGTTCCCACTCCGTCCGTTCCGGAAAGAAGGATGGGCTCCTCCATATCCTTGAAAGCGTTTGCGGAAAATGCTCCTGAAAAGCCTCCCAGTCCGCCCAATACCTCGGGACGGTTTGTCCCCTTAACGTACTGCTTCATGAGTTCCACAGACTTGTAACCTGCTTCGATGTCAACACCTGACTGCTTGTAATCTAATGCCATTTCTAAAAATCCTTTCTGAATCAATATGAGCTATGTGCCTTATTTATTGTTTAAGTATTCTTTGTAACCGATCTCCTGCAGTTTCGCGTCCTTTGCAACCACCTGATCCTTTAACTTCTTTGAATAATCCTTTAATCTGGCAAGGAGCGCTTCATCCGATGTAGCCAGGATCTTTGCTGCCAGAAGGCCTGCATTTGCTCCTCCGTTAATGGCAACGGTGGCAACTGGTATTCCCGAAGGCATCTGAACGATGGAATAGAGAGAATCGCGTCCTCCTAAGGATGTGGTATGCATGGGGATGCCGATGACGGGCATGGGGAAAATAGCCGCGCACATTCCGGGAAGATGAGCTGCCATTCCGGCTCCGGCTATGATAACCTTGAATCCTTTCTCCTCCGCGCTCTTTGCATACTCAAAGAAAACATCGGGTTCACGATGGGCGCTGATAATAGTCATTTCGTAAGGAACGCCAAGCTCCTCCAAAATGTCAGCCGCCTTTGCCATTATGGGCATATCCGAATCACTTCCCATAACGATTCCAACTTTTCCGCTCATTTTAAAGCCTCCTGTATATGTAAATAATGATGGGGTCTGAATCTGCTTTACCCCTTTTTAATCCAGTGCTTCGTTTAACTTTTCGCTTCCGGGGACCACAAATCTTCCTTCGCGGATGATATATTCCCTGCTGCCGTCCTCCGATACAGCCACAATATCTCCCAGTTCATCATAGGGAATGGTGATATCGGTGTGGCAGTTGAAATATGCCTTTGCGGGATCGGTATTTCTAAGTTCCGCATAGTCGTTGGTCCTGGATACGATCTCCTTTTTGTCCGGATTGTATACCTTTATATCCTCCGTGTGGGAATAACAGGTATCACCTACCGCGAAGTGAGGGCCGGTCTTTTCCGCAATGAGAATGGGAAGCTTGGCCTCAACTCCATACTTTCTGGCCACAGTGTATGCCGTGGTATTGGTGCCGATGGCAAACTCGCCCAGAGGCAGGAAATCATGTCTGAAAAGAATATTCTCGGAGATGTAATCCTTGTTTTCTTTTTCAGTCTTGTAATTGCCGCAGTTTGCGGAGGTGGTCACACCGTCCTTGAAATCTATCTCAAGGTCTCTGAACTCAAGACCGTTTAAATATACCTTCTTTACATGGAGCTTTCCTTCGGTTCCCTTAAGTACGGGTGAAGTAAAGACCTCTCCAACCGGAATATTTACATCTGCAACGCAGTTTTCAAACTTTGTCTGAGTGGCGGGATCGTCAAGATGCCATACGTGAACCCTGATATTTGTGCAGTTTCCGTTACGGCCCGTCACCTCCACATATTCCGCTCTGTCCAGAACATCGATTATCTTCTGCTGAATGTTCTGATAAAGCTTGTAATCCAGAGTATTTACCTTGATTATCTCCTCAAAGAACTTGCCGTAGCCTTCAAAGGTCTTGTCGGGAAGAGCTTCTCTGATCTCGGGAATGGGGAAGGAGATAATGGTAAAGCTTCTCTCCTCCTCGATGATATACTTTCTCTGGTTCTGACCGATCCTGGTCATGTATTCCACAAAGAGCTTGTTCTGCTCGTCTCTAAGGTGGAGCGCCTCCTTTTTGATCACGGGGTCGAAGTCCTTTTCGCCGAAGCTCTCTATCACTGCAGGGCCCGCATAATCTCTTGCCTGCTTTTTATATTTTTCGAAGACGGTCTGTTTTGACTCCACGTCACGGTTTACATAATTTTTATCCAAATACAGAGCTCTGTCATCCTTGTGATCATAGTCATACTGCCTGTTTGCGTCTCCTCCGAAGAGTCTTACCCGGCGCATTACGCTCTTTAAGCCCATCTTTTTAAAGTTCTCTATAGCGGCTGCAACCATTCTCTCAAAGCCCAGAGGATAAACGATCTCGACTATGCTCTTTATGGAAATGTCCTTGCTCGTCACCTCAAATCCTATGCGGTACCCTTCCGTGAAGGTATCTGCCATGGTCTTTATGGTCTCCTCCGGCAGGGATGCCAGGAATTTTGCTGTCTTTATCTCGTTATCGCTGATGTAGAAGCCGTATTTATACAGATATCTGACATCGGAAAAATCCTTTATCTCGCCGATCAGATTAACAAGATCGCACTTTTCGGTATCAAGCATGCCTCCGATGATCTTTTCGTTTGTAAAATCGGTATAGTCGCTGGTATACCAATAGAAAGCATCCTTTATGAGAGATACCTCGGGAAGAACATATTCATCTCCCTCTTTTGCATCATCCATTGTGCCGGTAAAGATGCCGTACACTTCTAAAAACAGTTCTGCCCTGATAACCAGCTCCTGCTGGTCCTTCTCATAGATCCTGAAGATCGCTCTTCTCAGTTCGAAATATATGGCGCATAAGATTTTTCCGTAATCTTCGCCAAGCTGTGCCACCGCATATTCGGGATTTGCGAAGCTGTTTTTATAATTCTCCTCAAGTATATCCTCATAGAGCTTTTTGTTATGCTCCGAGAGTTGCTCCAATGTGGACTTTTCAAGTCCCCCCTGTGATATTCCCTCCCAGGTATCTCCCAGTAAAAGGAGAAGGTCGGTACATACGGTAAAATACCGGTTAAAAGCCTCGGGGAATACGCTTTTCCCGCTCTTTAACAAAGCACGTATCTCCATCAGCCTCGTGGTGGCCAAAAGCCATCTTTCAAAAACCAGATCCTCATTAACTGTAATTTCTTCGTTCATAAAACCTCACATAAATGTAAATTTACGGCGCAGGTGCCGTTCCCGTCCGCCTCATAAATTCCGCAAAGCACTCTACTGCGGAAGCCATAGGATAAATCCCGCCGCGATCAGACTGATCAGATTAAGAGTCAGTCCTATGGCTGAAAAAAGCCTGAAGGAATCCTTTAGCTTAAAACTGTAAAGAGCAAGGATCGCTCCCACCAAAGAATATATAAGCGAAAGTATTCCCGCCACTCCGAACCTGGCGGGAACATTTCCTTCGAGCATAAAGCTTCTGATTATAGCAAACACAAAAGATCCCAGACTCACAGAGCCCAGTACCGTTGACATTATTGCTATGAGCGGATGCTTTTTATTCGTAAAAATATATTTTTGTTTCTTCATACCGACGATCAGAAAAGCAGGTTATCCTTCTTTGCAAGAAGTCTTGCTCCGGAGATGATGGCAAGCACGCCTGCTGCCACTCCGATAACTATCATAACCGCCCCAACGGCAATGTTTCCGCTGCCGATATTGTTCATTGACTTGTAAATGTCTTCCTTCATATTGGACCCTCCTGTTGATGTCATACTATACTCCTTCCCTTTTTAGGGCTCACTTCAGACTCCATACTGCTTATAATACTCATCGATCGCTGCCTTTAAGGTATCATCGATGACGATCTCACCTTTACAAGGCTTATTATACAATACCTCAATAACATCCGCCATAGATACTATAGCATTCGTGGGGAATCCGTAAGTTTCTCTAACTTCATCGAGAGCGCTGACCTTTCCGCCCTGTCCCTTTTCCATACGGTTAAGTGAAACCATAAGGCCAACGATCTGCACGTTGGCAGCTCCTCTTACCTTCGGTACAGTCTCTTCCATGGATTTTCCGGAAGTGGTGACATCCTCGATCATAATGACTCTGTCGCCGTCCTTAAGAGGGCTTCCTAAGAATCCTCCCTTGTCAGCTCCGTGATCCTTTTCCTCTTTTCTGTCAGAGCAGTATCTTACTTCTTTTCCGTAGAGTTCGCTGTAAGCTACCGCAGTCACAACACTGATGGGAATACCCTTGTAAGCGGGTCCGAAAAGAACATCGAAGTCATCTCCGTAGGTGTTGTGGATAGCCTTTGCGTAATACTCTCCCAGACACTTTAACTGGCTGCCTGTAACATATGCACCCGCATTCATGAAGAAAGGTGATTTTCTTCCGCTCTTAAGAGTAAAATCGCCGAACTTCAGCACCTTACTCTCAACCATAAACTCAATAAATTCCTGTTTGTACTGTTCCATTAAAAGGATCCTCCGTAAATCAAATAATTCTAACTCCGTAATATGCGGTGATGATCAGGGCCATGATAGCCACATGTATCAGAATGAACACAGCGCCCATTCCGATATGGATCTTTATCTGCTGCGCCCAGGTGGGCTTATCGTGAAGAATTCCGATATGATAAAGGATGTAGCAGATAAAAGCATATATGATAACAAGAATGATCATCCAGCACAGGATCTTTACCACATGCTCGGGTATGGTGGGGAAAAGAAGGAGTGCAAAGAAGGTCATATCCACACCGCCGGTAGAGAATTTACCAAACCATTTGGCAGCCTGTACGAAATTCTTTTTCTTGATGATATACAGTCCCATAAGCCCCTGATAGACTTCCTTTACCAGGAAGATCCCCAGGAAGATCCACATTAAGGGCTGACCGATCCTGGCAGTGATCCTGATGCCCAATGTGATGGCCAGAACTCCCTGTGTGAGCTTGTCCGCAATGGGGTCAAGCATCTTTCCCCAGTCCGTTACCATGTTGAACTTTCTGGCTACCTTACCGTCAAACAGATCGGAAAGGATCGAAAGCAAAAGTGCGATGAGAGCGATAAAATAATACTTATCTCCCATCTTCTCCACTTTCAGATAAAAGATCATAAACACAGGCAGCATCAGAATTCTGAAATAGCCCATCATATTTGGAAGGTTGAAATAATCTCTTTTTCTCATTTTCTCTTTCATTTTTTATCCTCAGATTCAGGTTACCGATAGTGAGCTTTTACCAGCCCCAGTCCCAATCGCTCCAGCCGTCGTAGTCGTCATATCCTCCGTAGAAATCGTCATAGGCATCCGAATAATCGTAATACCCGTTGTCATCATAATAATCATCATAATCATAATAATCATCGCCATAGTAGTATCCGTCATCCTCGTAGCAATAATCATCATAATATCCGTAATAATCATCGTCGGAATAATAATCGTAATCGTAGCAGCTGTTATCGTCTGAACCGAAAATACCCCAGCAGTCCCAGCTGTCCCAGAAGCTTCCCTGATCGTCTCCGCTGTAGCTCCAGTCATTCCAATCATAGCTGTCGTCATAATCGTCCCAGCCATTCCAGTTGTCCTCCCAGTCGCTGTAGTCGTAGTAGTTGCCTGCTCCCGAAGCGGTGGTGAACTTTTCAAGCCATGCGATGTAGTCGGCATCGAAGCCGCAATTGGTGAAGATGGTCTTCAGATCGGCGTAGAAAACCTGATCTCCATAGGGAAGAGTGACGGAAATACCTGTCATATCCGCATCTTCTTTGGTGGCGCTCATATATGTGATAGTGCTTGATAGCGCTGATCTCAATGCATCGGACTCAGAGGTTTCAATATTAGAAGCCACCGCCATAATGTCTGTTACATAATACTCCGACATGCTGGGTGAATCATCGGAATCGGAATAATAATCGGAAAAGCTGAAATCATCCCAATCCACAAGCCTGTCATCATCGCCGAAGAGTCCGAATCTTGACTGTGATCTCCTTTTGATCAGCGGATGGATACGTCCGTTTTCATTTCTGGTAACCTCACGGCTGTAGTTGCTGTTTAAAAGTGCGGACTCATTTGCATATGCAAAGTCGATCCAGGCCTGCCACAGAACCTTCAGCATGGACTCATCTATCAGCGCAAGAATGGATTTATCACCCTCGTAGCTGTTGGATGCATTTGCATTTACCATGGAATCAACGATCTGCTTGCCAAGCTCCGTTGTAGGTATGGAGGAATTGTTATATAAAGCCTGAAGCCAAGGGGT
>CACXGM010000280.1 GCA_902767075.1 uncultured Lachnospiraceae bacterium | reverse complement strand
TAGCGATGGTCTTGTCCTCGAGCATTGAAAGGTTACAATCCTTCTGATAAAAAATTCTTGCCATTGTTTTTTCCTCCATTTGGCTTTATATTTTTCCCTTTTCAGGGTAAAAATGTTACATTTTCAATTCCCCTGGACAGACCTGCCATACCTGTTCTGGCAAGTTCCAGGATCTCGTGTCCCTCTAACAGATTCAGGAATTTATCGATCTTTTCGATGCCGCCGGTGATCTCAATGATCAGACTGTCTGCGGCAACATCCACGATCTTTCCGCGGAATATATCTGTAATGGCGATGACACTGGGACGCTCCTGTGCAGCGCATCTAACCTTTACAAGAGCAAGCTCTCTGTACACACTCTCATCAGGAACTAGTTCCTTTATAACCTGGATATCTTCAAGCTTAGCTACCTGTTTTTCTATCTGTTCCAGTACCTCATCATCTCCGCTGGTCACAATGGTGATCCTGGTATATCTGGGATCGGCAGTGACTCCTGCAGTGATGCTCTCAATATTATATCCTCTTCTGGAGAACAAACCTGATATTCTGCTCAGAACACCGGATGTATTGTTTGCCAGAAGTGAAAAAACCTTTTTCTGCATTCTGATAACCTTTCATCTAAATATTTAAACTATACTTTAACACGTTAAAGTCCTAATGTCAACCATCATTCTCCATACATTTTGACAGAGATAAAGTGCCTGTTCGTGCTATTTCAACAATACTTATGGACTTAAACATATTTATGAGAAGCTGGATCTTCTCGGGGGTATCGCATATCTGGATCATCATGTAATGAAGGGACATATCCACAATATCCGCTTTCATTACTTCGCACATTTCCATGATCTCAGCGCGGTTACTCTTATTATACTTTACTTTCATGAGCATGAGTTCACGAGATACGCACTGGTACTCATTAAAGGTCTTTACCTTGATGACATCAAGCTTTTTGTTTAATTGCTTTTCGATCTGCTCAAGAGTTCTCTCATCACCGCTGGAGACTATTGTCATGGATGATACATCGGGATCGTCCGTCTCACCGACGGCAAGTGAATCGATATTAAAGCTTCTTCTCGCAAACAGACCGCTGACCTTGCTCAGTACACCGGATCTGTTTTCAACTGTAACGGAATATATTCTTTTTGCTTTCATGGCAAACTCCCATCCTACTGTTTAACAAGATCCATCGGATCGATCATCACTTCGAGAAGACAATTCTTTTTATCCTTTATAAATGCATCGATGGTCTTCTCAAGGCCGTTCATATTCTCGAGACGGAAATAATCAAAATCATATGCGGAAACCAGTTTTTCAAGATCAGGGCTTCCGTCAAGCGATACCATGGAATAATTATCCTTGTAAGAATAATGCTGGTATTCTCTTACCATACCTAGGTAGGAGTTGTTAAACACAATGATCTTTGCCTGAACGCCGTGTTGTCTGAATGTGGCAAGTTCCATCATTGACATCTGGAAAGATCCGTCACCGCACACACAGACAACCTGTCTTTTGGGATCAGCCAGCTTCGCACCGAGTGCTGCGGGAATGGAATAACCCATTGTTCCCATACCGCCTGAGGTGAGAAATCTTGTGTTGTCCTTTATATTTACATACGCACAGGAAAAAATCTGATTCTGTCCGACATCTGCAACATATACGGCCGTATCATTCAGTTTATTTGTCAAAATATCGATGAATCCCTGGGGATCCACATATTTCTTATCCGGCTTTCTTACGGGGCAAAGTTCTTTTTTATACTTCTTTAATTCTTTGACCCACTTGGTACAGTCTATGTCAAACTCCTCGGAATTAAGGTCTTCAAATATAGCCTTGCAATCGCCTACAAGAGGAATCGATGAAACAGCGTTCTTTCCTATCTCTGCAGGATCCACATCTATATGTATGAGAACCTTATCCTTTGTGATAAGATCCGGCTGGCTGATTGCTCTGTCAGCAACTCTCGCGCCCACCATCATTATGACATCGGCTTCATTCATCGCCTTGTTCGCATAAGGCTTTCCGTTATTGCCCACCATTCCGAAATACAGATCATGGTCTGTAGGTACGGTTCCGATGCCCATCATAGTGGTAACAAAAGGAATTCCATGCTTTTCCGCAAAGCTCTGAACCAGGTCCTCCGCTCCGCCCAGCTGAACACCTCCGCCGATACAGATAATAGGTCTCGCGCTTCTGTTAAGCTCTTTGATAACCTTTTTGATCTGAGCTGAATTACCCTTTACAGTAGGCTTGTAAGTACGAAGATTAACAGTCTCCGGATATTTAAAACTCTTTACCGGAGCCTGCTGAATATCGATAGGGATATCAATAAGTACAGGACCTTTTCTTCCCGTATTTGCTATATGAAATGCTTCCTTAAAGATTCTGGGGAGTTCATCGGCCTTCTTTACCAGATAACTGTACTTAACAAAGGATTCAACAGCACCTGTAATATCCGCCTCCTGGAAAACGTCACTTCCGATAAGGTCACTCTTAACCTGACCGGTGATGACGATAAGTGGAATGGAATCCGCATAAGCAGTAGCGATTCCCGTAATTATATTGGTAGCACCGGGGCCTGATGTAACAGCGCACACACCGGGTTTTCCGCTGATCCTGGCCAAACCGCTGGCGGCATGAGCTGCACTCTGTTCTGTTCTCACCAGGACAGTTTTGATCTTGGACTCCGTGATACTGTTATAAAAGGGGCATATGGCTACCCCGGGATATCCAAAAACATATTTTACGCCTTCTTCTTCAAGGCATTTTACTATTGCCTCAGCTCCTATCATGGCTGACCTCCGGTTCTGATTATCTAAGGAAAGATTATAGCATAGAAAAATATGACGTTTTAGTACTGATTTTATCTTAATCGCGAACTTTTTTAATTAATTTGGGGCAAATAAGGGCAAATACCGTGATAAGCACCAAAAATGTTATCCAAATGATACCAAGAGTCTTACCTGCATCTATAAAAAGCTGCTCCGGACACAGGAAAATAAGATTATCAACTCTGGGATCCAGCAGCCAATCTGAATTATTAAAGAATATTCCGTGGAAAAACACTATCATCCAGTCCAGATTAACATTTGCCGCAACAGCTACCCAAGCCGCTATCAAGACTATCAATGAAACAGCTATCAAGGCTCCGTTCCTAAAAGCTTTTGCATCCTTTTCCCTTATCAGATAAAAGCCAAAAAGAAAGACAGCAAAAACCGATAGAACAAACAGATCCCGGATAGTAATGATTATGCCGCGTACGTCCTTCATGTGAGAAAGATCCTTTTCGTTATAAAAAAGATTCTCTTCATCCCGGACCGAAACGGTTATCTCGATTGAATCAGCCTTTCCCTTGACATAATCTGTCAAAAGAACTGTAACCTTCCGCAGGTCAGGATCCGTCATGGAAAGCTGACCTGCAACATCATATTTATGATATCTGTTCATCAAATATCCCGGGCTGAAAACCACAAAATAAATGCAGAAATCAAATAAGACAAAGAAAGCTGTCAATACTATCAGAGTTGAAATAATGGTTTTTACTGCCTTCATATGGATTAAAATGTTACTTCTGTAAGTGCATTCCAGAAAGTAGTTCCCTTTCCGGTGATATAGAGATCAAAGGACCCTTCGGCAGGATCATAATTAGTTGTATAAATGGTGGACGCAGGGTTTGTGTAAACCATGTAGCACTCATCTGAAAGGATCTTCTTTTGTGTTCCGGTCACCTGATAAAGCTCAGACTCATTATTACGTGAGTTTGCGGTGTATAGGCAAATATTATCAAAGGTAACTACGATGGTCTCAACATCATCGGCGATCTTCTTGCCCTTACCGGCGCCCTTAGTCGCATAAAGAGACTGATCTTCATTCAGATAATAAACAGAATTTCCTTTACCGACAGAGAAACTGATAACATCATCAGCCACTTTTATAGCATCCAATCTTGAGCCCAGCTTGGTATAGTAAAGAGTTCCGTCTGAATTGGTATAGAAGAAATTCTTTAAATCTTTGTCGCAATCGTAATCATACATATTTCCTGCGATCTTGGTGGTCTCATGCTTTGCATCTACATAAATAAGATCTGCATCACTGGTTGTAAAGTATATACTTCCAAGTGTCTTAAAGGGTGTTATGAACGCTGAAGCCTGTCCGTAATAATCATATTTATATGCTGCACCCTTATAGCAGGCAAGAGGTGTTACGGATACGCTCTTTTCGTATACCTTTACCTTATCCCCGCCATTTTCACTGTAATAAAGTCCATCATTTGTGGAAAAAATAACCTTGGAGATATCATTGTTAAATACTAAATTGCTTCCCCAGATAATTCCGGTGCCAAGCTTATTGGTGTTATAGTTCTTATCGGAAACGTAAACTGCATCCTTTGAAGGATCATAATAATAGATATACTTAGCATTATCGGAGCAAGCAATAGGAGTTACATCTCTGGAAAGCTTAAAGCTCTTCTTGCCCACATATGCATAAAGAATATTATCCCCATCATCCTCCGTAACATAGAGAATAGTTTTTCCGTTAGGAGAAATAACAGGAGTCTGAATAATATCACCTGAAATATGAGAAACTCTTCCGTTCTTTGTATCATAGGAATACAGATCATTATCCTTATCTACGAAAGCGATCATATTACCGCTATAGCTTATGGTGGAATATTTTACATCTTCGTATACAAGCTTAAGATTCTCTTTTGAATCTGCCATATACAGATCATCGTCGCACATAAAGAGCGCGATAGAATAATCTGCACCGGCATCGACCAAAGATGCACGTCCGTTGAAATAGTTGGGGAATACCTTACCCTTGTATGTAATATAAGTCTGATCATTATTATCATCATACCAAGCGTCATAATAATCCGTGAATTTACCGCTCGATCCTGAGAGCTTTCCGATGGCGATTATCGCACCTATAACAAGAATGATAAGTGCCAAAGCTGCCGCGCCGAAGAGTATAAATATCTTAGTTTTGTTCTTAGGCTTATCAGAATTCTGCGATGCAGATGCAGCCTTAGCCTCAGGTACCGGCTGAGGTATGGGAGCAGGCTGAGGTACGGGCTCTGCTACAGGCGCTGCCTGAACTGCAGGAGCAGGTTCGGGTTCAACCACAGGAGCGGGTGCAGGCTCTGCTGCAGGTGCTTCCTCCACTACAGGAACGGGCGCCGGCTCTGCCACAGGTGCTGCCTCTACGGGTACAGGTGCCGGTTCT
>CACXGM010000279.1 GCA_902767075.1 uncultured Lachnospiraceae bacterium | reverse complement strand
TGTCACCTCTTCGTTACCCTTGGGCAATACCCCGTTTGTTTTCGCGATTTTTGCGCGTTCGACCCCGGCGCCGTTCCCCGGAGACTTCAGCGTAGAGAAGTGACCCGCCCCTGGGGATCACTCCTGTTCTCTTTCTCCATAGCCGTATTCTTTTCCGCCATGCCATCTGTCTCCTCTCTTCGCATGGATTCTGCTGTGACAGCTCTTGCAGAGAGAGATCAGGTTGTCCCTGTCATTGGTTCCGCCTTCAGCGAGCGGCAGGATGTGATGGACTTCCTCCACCGGCACCAGGATCCCCTTCTGGAAGCATAGCTCACAGAACGGGTGCTTCTTCACATAAGCAGCACGGATGGTCTGCCAGTTCTTTCCGTACCGGCGCTTCGCCGCCTTGTGGTCGCGACCGTACTTCTCGTACTGTGCGTTCCGTTCCTTTTGATGCTTCTCGCAGTACCGACCTTCTGTCAGTCGCGGGCATCCGGGATACGCACAGGGTTTCTTCGGTTTGCGTGGCATGACTGCCTCCTTTACTGCATAACAAAAGCCCCGGAAGGATTTCTCCTCCGAGGCAGTTTTTCATGCTATTAGCATAACATATTCCGCAAGATAAATCGTGCGCGTTTTTGGACACTTTCGCTCCTTTACATCTCTTTTTCGCCGAACAATTAAATGAGGCGAGAACTAGGTCTCGCCTCAAATAGAAAGGAGAAAGGAGGTATATAAAAAATAGAGATATTATCTGTTTATTATTGCGTTCATGATATTCGCAAAGTGCTGCATGTCCGTCATCCTATCGTTAAGGGCATCCTCAAGATCCCAATCACCGTACACGCGCTTTACATCTTTGTCTTCCCAAACGTCACCGAACTCTTCCATTCTCTCAATAAAGATTTCTCTTTCCTGCTTTGTCATCAGCTTTCCTCCTCTGAATACTCAGACATCAACTCTTGTGATTCGGATTCCTCTACACGCTTTATCTCTTCGCGAAGCACAGCTTCTGATTCCTCAGCCTTTTTCTTAAGCGGCGCTTGTTTCTTTGCTCTGTGCTCACAGTAGATGGCCTTGGCTTTATTAGCTAGTATCTTGAGCCCCTTCCAAATCAACTGAAAAAGTACAAAAAACACCGGTATAAGACGAAGAATCTCAAGACGGCCTTCCTCAACCCCTTGCTCTCTGGCTTCATTCTTAATATTGTTTAAGTGGTTATCTATTCCGCCATCTTGTGCTGCATCATGACTGAATTCAGCATACGGTCTGATATTCTCATAATTTGACATATATTTTTCTTCTCCTCTGTCAAATAATGCTTAGTTTGTCTTCTTTTTCATCCGTCTCAAAAAAGCTCAACGGCTCTTCTCTTTCGATCTCAACTTTATCCGCGTCGATCAGTATAGCTGTTATAAGACCTCGATAGGAGTTGTTCCCTTTCATTTTGCTGAGCTCATCAAACAGATCCTTATCGTCAACAACAATCGACACCTTCCTGTTTGGATCGGCATTCACCGCAGAAAATGGGGTGAATAAAGCTCGGGCTTGTAATACCTTCTGTTCATTGCTCAATTCATGGGGATCAGCATCCTTGGAAGAGAAGAAATCGAACCACCAGCTTTCAATACTCTGCCCCTCAATAGTGATGAACTCTTTCGGTTGTATCCGAAGTTCACTTAGCATGCTTTTATTGCCTATTCGAAAAACAATGTTCTTCGCTGTAAGCGCCTTAACTATGATCCCCATAGCAGTTGCCTGGAACAGGACCTGCTTCTTCCTAAACAATTCAAGCATCTTCGTCGTCTCAGAATCCCCAGGAACGGAAACTTTCGTTGCTTTATTTCCCTTGTATGTGGCTCCGACAACTGTTCCAGCGGCTAGAGTGACCCATGCCGGTGGTCCCATCATCAACGCTCCTAAAGCTATGAGTCCGTAACCCAACCGGTAGTCATGAGGGCTATCCTCCACTAAAAGATAATTGACATCGCATCCCAGAACTTCGGCCAATTTATCATATGTCTCCCGCTTCCTGGGCCTTATGTTGTCTTGCTCATAAGACGCATATGCCCTATCAGTAAACCCCAGTTCTTTTGCAACTTGCTTCTGAGTCAATCCTTTAGCCTTCCTAAGTTTTTTTAATTTTTCACCAAACTCCATATCCGCCCCCTTCATTTCAACTTCCTGTTACAAGAAGTTCAACTTCATATATAGGATATTTTGAACTTCCTATTTTGTCAAGTGAAATGAAGAAGTTTATGTTTTTTTAATTTTGTAAAAACCCTTCTCTTTGAAGAAGTTTGGTTTACCAAGGAAAATGCCCCGGAAGGATCACTCCCCCGAGGCACTCTTTCATGCTCTTACTATAACACATTCCGCAAGATAAATCGTGCGCGTTTTTGGACACTTATACTCTTCCGAACAGCAGCGTCTGCAGGTGATCCAGCGCACGATTCTTCCTTTTGTGGGCCGTAGTATTCTCAATCCCATATGTGCGGGCAACCATGTCGGCTGCATTGCTGCCATAGGTACTTCCTCCCCGGTAAAAGGTATCCAGCACGTACTGCTCATCCTCCGACAGCTCGTTCCATGCAGGCTCGAACCAGTTCATATACTCAACCGCCTGACGGTAACGCTCCCGCAAAACATCGATCTCATCGATCTCTTTAATCACACGCTCCTCACCGGCTTTCGGATTATGGGCATGCGGCATTCCATCCATGTTCGGGCTCCCGATTCCAACCATTCTGGTTCTGCTGGCATCAATCTCCTTGCCGGTATTCTCGATGATAAACTGCATATTATCGTAATCCTTGATCGTTGCGATCGTCGCTGCCCTTTTATCCAGGTACATATACATGATGCTCATAGTTACCTCCCTACTGCCGCTTTGACTGCGGCAATCAATTTCTGCTGTGTTGTATCCTTCTGTTCCAGCGCTTTCAGGACGTCCTCGTCCACGGTATCTTTACAGACGATGTGGTGCGCTGTGACCACCTCACTTTGCCCTTGTCGCCAGAGGCGGGCATTTGTCTGCTGATACATTTC
>CACXGM010000278.1 GCA_902767075.1 uncultured Lachnospiraceae bacterium | reverse complement strand
TACATCCGCTCGGGAGCTTCAAATCCAAGAAGATGAATGGAAGTCTCGAGGATGTCACGGACGAGGATGAGGAGGGCGATGAGGTTTTCCTTGCGGGTCTCGTCTGCTTCTCCGAGGATCTGTGTCTCGTGGTAGAATTTGTTAAATGCGTTGGCAACATCATAGATGTAGCCGCAGATCTTGTGAGGAGCGAGTTCTGTAACGGCGCTGTCCATAACTGAAGCAAACTGTGCGATCTCCATATGAAGAGCTTTTTCAAACTCATTGCCAGCTTTTCCTATTTCCACCTTTGAGAGATCTCCGCCTGCCTCGGTATACTTAGCGAGGATGGATTTGATCCTGACAATGGTATAGAGGATATAAGGGCCTGTGTCTCCCTCAAAGGAAGTGAATCTGTCGATGTCGAAAACATAATCCTTTGAAGCCTGATTTGACAGATCTCCGTATTTAAGTGCTGAAATAGCGACGATATCGGCGATGGACCTTGCCTCTTCCTCGGATACGGGGCGGCCTTCCTTTATCTTTTCAAACATTTCCGCCTTGGTGTCATTGATGAGATTTTCCAGTCTCATTACGCCGCCGTCACGGGTTTTAAAGGGCTTGCCATCCGCTCCGTTCATGGTGCCGAAGCCGAGGAAATTAAGCTTTGTATCTTCCTTTACAAGCTTTGTTTTTCTCGCGGCGCGGAATACCTGTTCAAAGTATAGCTCCTGGCGCTTATCAACGATATAAATGATGCGGTCCGGATCAAAATCCTCCATACGCTGCTGGATGGTAGCCAGGTCCGTGGTATTGTAAAGGGATGCTCCGTCGCTCTTTAATACCATGCAGGGCGGAACCTTCTTTGTGTCGGTCTCCTCTGCGACTTCAACCACCAAAGCCCCTTCGCTCATTACAGCCCAGCCGCCTTTTTTCATATAATCCACCATTCCGGGGATTCGATCGTGCACGCTGCTCTCACCGTTCCACAGATCAAAGTCAACATTGAGTGATGAATAATTCTTCTTCAGATCACCAATGGATACTTTCATGATATTATGCCACAGAGCTCTGTAGCCCGGCTGACCGTCCTGGAGCTTCTTGGTAGCCTCCATAGCCTTTGCCTTGTACTCGGGATCTTCCTTTGACTTGGCACTGGATGCGGGGTAGATCTCCTCCAGTTCTCTGATGGTTACGGGACATTCTTCGGGATATTCACCTGTATAGGAATCATCAAAGAATATAAGATCCGGCTGTCTTTCCTTTATCCCACAGATAACCAGACCCATCTGAAGTCCCCAGTCTCCCAAGTGCGCATCACCGATGACCTCATCGCCGGCAAAACGAAGGATACGCTTCACGGATTCTCCGATATTTGCGGAGCGGATATGGCCTACATGGAGAGCCTTTGCAACATTTGCTCCGCCGTAATCGATGACAACCTTTTCTTTTGCCTTTGAGCTTTCAAAGCCAAATTTGTCAGACTCCTTCATACCGCGAAGATACTCCGCAAGGTAATCCTCCGAGAGCTTAAGATTCAAAAAACCGGGAGCCACTGCATCCACCTGTGAGAATACGGGCATGTTCTTCAGGATCTCTGCCACTTCGTTAGCGATCATAATGGGGGCTTTGTGATACTTTTTTGCACCGGCCATGGCACCGTTACACTGATACTCGCAAAGGTCGGGTCTGTTTGATACCGTAACCTTTCCAAGCTCCGCTTCATAGCCTGCGCTCTCAAAAGCCTTTCCCATTTCTTCTGTCAAAAGATCAAGTATTTTCTTCATGTTTGTTTCCTTTTCAAAGACTATTGTATTTTCTCACTCTGTCAGAGATTCATTTATTATCAAAATCTAAAATCGACTTTGCAGCTTTCTGTACTTCTCTTTCCGCTTTTGAAAAAGCGCATCCGCAATAATCCTGTCTGTAAAGATCGTACTTTTGCGACAGCTCTATGGACCGTTTGTAGCCTTCCTTTTTCTTGAAATCGGAGGGGAGCCATTTTAGTCCGTATTTTTCTGCCATCTTCTCGCCGATCTCGTTAAGCTTTTCGGCATTTTTAAGTGGGGATATGGTCAAGGTGGTGGAGAAATAATCATACCCGTCCCCTGCGGCTCTGGCAGTCTGTTCGAGTCTTAATTCAAAGCACTTAAAGCATCTTTCGCTGCCTTCTCCCAGATTCTCCAATCCTTTAACAGCCTCATAGAATCTGCTGGGGTTGTAATTGCCCTCCCTGATGGCGATGGGATATCCCTGCCTTTCACCCCAGATGATCTCGGAATTGTATGCTGCGATGAGTCTTTTTTCCTCGGTCACTCTTTTTCTGTATTCTTCACCGAGAGAAATGTTCGGATTGTAATAGTAGACCGTCACCTTGAAATATTTACAAAGATACTCCAGGCAATAGCTGCTGCAGGGTGCACAGCAGGCGTGAAGCAGAAGTGACGGAGGCTCTTCGCTGTTTGTTTTTTTAATGATCTTTTCCAGTTCCGACTGGTAGTTTCTTTTAAGTCCCATAAGGGATATTTTACCATAAAGCACCGAGATTATAAAGAAAAAACTCCCGACCCAAGGGCCGGGAGTGAATAGATATTTATTATTTAGCTGCTTTCTTTGCTGCCTTTGCCTCGAGAGCCTTCTGAGAAGGTCTTACGAGGAAGAGTGAAAGCAGGAGTGCTACAACGTAAAGAGCACCGGTAACATAGAGAACTGTCTGATATCCGACGGGGTTGGTGGTGGCAGTGTGCTCCACACCCTTTTCGAGATAAGTAACGGTTCTGAGAGTCTCAGGTTTGGTCTCTGCAACATACTTTACTATAGCAGATGCCATCTGGTTTCCGGTAAGTCCCGCAAATGCCCAAGCGGAAAGAGTAAGCCCGTGGATCGCGGAAATGTTGCTCATTCCGTAGTGATCGGAAAGAAGGTTGGGAACATTGGAAAATCCTCCGCCGTATCCTGCATTTACCATGAAGAGAAGTGCAAGTACCAGGATAACAAGGATCATTATCTGATTTCCTTCCTTGTATGCATTTCCGATGCCCTGAGTAACGATAGCGATTCCGGTAAGTGCGATGGAGATTATAAAGATGATCTTGTAAACGGTGTTTCTGTCCTTCATGCCGTCAGCCATAGCTGAGAAGCCGAGACGTCCGCCTGCGTTAAATATAGCGGAGATGGTGGACATTACACCTGCAAATGCTGCAAGTCCGATACACTTTACGATCATCTTCTCCTGTGAGATCAGAGCAAGACCACAGGTGATGTTGATATAGAACATAAGCCAAATGCCGATGTAGGTTCCGATGGGCTTTGACTTGATAACCTGAAACATTGAAGGTCCCTTCTCTGCGCCGGTGGGCTCGTGCCATCCTGCGGGCTTCTTTAAGAGAAGGTGTCCGACAAACATCATTACAAAATATACTGCTGCGAGGATAAGGAACATCTTCCAGACTCCGTCGCCTACACCGTTGATCTCGTGACCTGCAACGGAAAGTCCGGTAAGCATGGAGGTCATGATGGGTGAAGCGATAGCCTTTGCCGCACCGAAGCCTGCAACTGCAAGTCCGGTAGCAAGACCCTTACGATCCTGGAACCAGAGCATAAGTGTCTTAACAGGTGAAAGATAACCGGTTCCGAGACCTACGCCCATGATAAAGCCGTAGCAAACATAAATTCCGATAAGTGCAAGTACGCTGTGCTGATGCTGTCCGCCGTACCAGATAAAGAATCCGGTTCCGGCCATACCGGTAGCAAAGCAGATCGTAGCAATGAGGGATGACTTGTGAATATCCTTCTCTACGATATTTCCAAGGAAAGCAGCGCTCATTCCAAGGAAGAAAATTGCGAATGAAAATGCCCACTCGCAAGAAGACTTGCTCCATCCGATATAATCGGCGATCTCCTGTGAGAAGATGGACCAGCAGTAAACGGTACCGATACTCATATGAAGGAGCAGAGCGGGAATCGCACCGCGGATCCACTTGTTTTCGCGCCATCCTCCGACTTTAGTGTTTTCTGACATAATTGTTTCCTCTTTTCAATAAAAACTGTTTAGAAAAAATAACCGCCTGCGCTTTTCTGCGCAAGCGGAAATTATTATATCAAATACTTTTATGTAAATCAACTTAAAAACAAAGGTTTTACTCTATTTTCTGTCGTTTTTTTCATCTGACAAGAAGCTTCTGACAGTCTCCTCCAGTTCATCCGGCTTCACCGGCTTCGACAGATACCCGTCAAATCCCTTTTCCCGATACATCTCCTTCATGCCGGAAATCGCATTTGCGGTAAGAGCTATAACAGGACAATCAATAAGATTCCTCTTCTTCAGTTCTTCAAAGGCCTGGATACCGTCCATATTAGGCATGAAGTGGTCCATGAGGATCATTTGATACTTTTCCTTTTTGCACATCTCTATGCAGTCGATGCCGCTCAGCGCCGTGTGGACTTCTATCTCTGTCTTCTTTAACAGTCCCTTTATGACATTGGCGTTCATAGCCACATCATCCACCACCAGTATCTTTGCACCCGGTGCCTTGAATGTTTCTTTGTATTCCGTGATCTCGTGTTCGTCCTTTTCAAGCCTCTCCCTGATATCACCAAGTTTTTCACTGCCGACCACTGTCTGGGGGCAATATGCTGTGAAAACCGAGCCCTTTCCATAAACACTGGATACTTCTATATGACCCTTCATCAACCTGATGATCCTGTCCGAAATGGCAAGTCCAAGACCGGAGCCCTCGATGTTGCGGTTTCTGTTTAAGTCAAAGCGCTCAAAATTCTTAAACAGTCTTTCCCGATCCTCCTCCTTGATACCGATGCCGGTATCTTTGATCGCAAAGCGCATCACTATTTCGCTTCCGTCTTCGGCATTCTCGGATTTCTCAAATCCCACATCGAGATTGACCTTTCCGGAATCCGTATACTTGACGGCGTTATTCAGCAGGTTTAACAGCACCTGACGAAGTCTTGACTCATCGCCGTGGAGCTTGAGCGAACAGTTTTTATCCGCAGTAATGGAAAACTCCAGATTCTTTTTCTCCGCTCTGACCTTGATTATGTTGTTGATGTCACAGAGAAGCTCCGAAAGTGAATAATCCTCCAGCACCAGATCCATCTTTCCGGACTCAACCTTTGAAAAGTCAAGTATATCATTGACGATGTCCAGGAGATTCTCGCTGGCTCTCTTGATGTCAGTGGCATATCCTCTCACATCGGCTTCCGAGCTTTCTCTTAAGATCATTTCGTCCATACCCATAATGGCATTGATGGGAGTCCTGATCTCGTGTGACATATTGGCGAGGAATTCCGATTTAGTCTTGTTTGCCAGGACCGCCTTCTGCTTTTCCTTATCTATATCCGCAACCTGCATAAGGCTGTCCGTCATTGAAAATACCAACAGACATATTCCGGCAATATTCAGATAAAAATCCGTTACATCCAGCAGGTGAATGAGCTGTGATACAACCTCCAAAACTCCCAGAACATATGTCAGGAAAACTCCTATGAAGGGAATTATGATTTCTTTAAAATGTCCTCTTTTGAGGTCCATTGTGAAGGTAATAAGGATTACAATAAAGGTAAGTCCAAAGACAACATAGCTTCTGGTCATGGATTCAAACAGATCCTGGATATTGAATACCTGGAGGATCATGTTTAAGACCGCGCTGGAAAGTGAAACTATAATAGAAACTCTGAAAATCTTTTTATAACGGTACTTCTGAACGGCGTCAACATACATCAGCATGATGACGGGCACGAATCCGATCACACAATATGACACCGCTCCGGCAACAGACATATTAGGGAGATAAAACTGCCTGAGCTTAGACTCCACCATAGCCTGGATAGACGTAAAGACGGCTACCCAGGCTGCATATTTCAGCGAAAACGCAAACTTATATCGTAATTGCAGTATCAGCCCCATAATGACGGTCACGATACCGAAGGTCAAAAGAAGCATCGCGGTGATAAGCGGCACTCCGTGTCTGGACCATAAAAGTGAAAATATACCCGTGAAGGTACCTATATAGACACTGTTAAAGGTTCCGCTGTATTCATTGGGGCTGATGGTTTCCACCCTGACCTCTTTACCCGAATCCTCCGGTCCCACCTCCACGAATACATTTGTGGAGAGACTGGCCTTTCCGAAGGGTCTGGTACTTCTGGTGGAGTAGCTCTCCCTGAGTTCACCGTCGATATAAATATTCATATCCTGCTGTGAGCTTCTGAAAAAGAGCATCTGATTATCATCCGGGATCATGGGAAGAATACCTTTGACAACCATCAGCTTATTCTTTGGATAATCTGTCCAAACAGGTGGAATTAGCCTTTCCTCCGTTCCGTTCTCGTCCACTCTGTACCATTCGGTATCAAGGGGCTTGGCAGCCTCATCAAAGCCTCTGGCCTCTCTGGGATAGTGTAAAGATCCAAAAAGCAGGAAGGCCATAAGTGCAAAGAAAAGGATCATTACAATATTTGTCAATATTATATTTTCCAGAGACGTCTTCCTATTTTTCATGATGAGCTGCCTGTTCCGATCTAAGTATCTGATTTCGGTAATAATAATTTAAGCATGTTTTATGTCACTTAACTATGACTTCATAAGCGAACTGTTTCCCAACCAGATCCTCTCCGCCCTCAAAATAAAGTGAATAATGTCCGGGTTTCAAATGTACCGCTTCCGATACCAAAAGCATATTCTTTGCAGATTTTGATATGATGGCATTCCCCTCTTCATCTTCCATGGTAAAGCTAAGTTCCCCACCTATTACATTTGCGGAAACCACCACCATGCAAGTCCGTTCTTCATCGATCTCTATACCGGCCTCTGCCAGATTATCAGCCGATAGGCTCTCTTCGGTGATGGTATATGAATAATTCCAGTTAAGGAGGTTATTCCCCATAAAACCGCCGATGTTTGAAGATACACTGATGACCATTCCGCCAAAGAACAGAGCCGCAGAAATAATACCTGCAACAAGAAATCTCCTGGGTCTGTGATGTTCTCTGTCCAGGAACATAGCACCGAGAACCAGGAACAGCGGGGCTGCAAATCCTGCAAGCATATAGGTGCCAAGCATTGATAACTTACCGGTTCCTTCCATAGTAGCAGAAACCATTTCCGTCATCTCCGAAGAATTGCCTGAAGCATTCATGCCTAAAAAGCCCACCGCCGATGAAATGAAATTGTTTATAAAATGGATCATCATGGGAAGAATAAAATTATTCTTCTTTGCCATTACGTATGCCAGTATCGCACCGAGACACGCGGTATTGAGAAATCTTAAGGGGCTAAGGTGCAGTATTCCGAACATAACACCGATGATCAGACAGATCACCCAATCCTTTTTAAGACTTCTGAAGCAGGAAAGCACCGCTCCTCTCATGAAAGCCTCCTCACAAACAGCGGGAAGGATGGCTACAAAGAGCAAGATCAGGGCATATACCATCTTGTTTCCGTAGAGGAAATTTGACAGATCCGAAATAGTCTCATCCACATTCGGTGCAAAGAGCATTGATATTCCAAGTGCCAGCAGGTTCAGCAGAAATGCTCCCACTGTCATAAACAGAACGCCCAGGATATCTCTTCCCGTAACCTTTTTGATCGGGAATACTTCCTTTATGCTGACCTTTCTGATCACACAGAAAAGTATGGCTATTGCCAAGAAGCCAAGCTCTGTAAGGACCAAGCCCGCCATTCCGAGATAAACCTGCATTATGGAGCCAAGTGTAGCCAAAAAGGTAAGACCTATAGCAAAAAGCACAACTCCCATCCAGGGACGTAATCTTTCCTGATTTGATAATTTAACCATTGTAGAATTCTCCTCGTAAAATATTATTATGCCATTTTTTCACATCACATGCAACCATTATCCGTTTGTCAGCATTCGCTTAAATACTCTCTCGGACAATGGCTTGTTATACAGAGCAAGAGAAAGACCATAAAAGATAAATCCGTTTAAAATGACCAGGCAGAAGCATATGCCCAGAGTCAGAGGGAAATTGGCACAAAAAGGGATACTTCTCAGCAAAAGCAGGATTCCTTTGGGGCTGTCTCCGTTTATGGATGAGACAAGTAAAACGATCAGCGGTATCAGTGTTAAATATCCTGCGATCATCCATCTGTAAACGATATGAACATACAATGTCATAAAGAACATCACCAAGACTGTAATGACCAGTCCGGAAGACAGACTTTCTATATTTTCCCATCCGTTATAGTAACCTCCGGCGATCCTGATCACTGCGATAATGATATATCCAAGAAGCGTAAACAAAGAATACACCAGGGAAACACATACTGTCATGAGTCTCTTTTTCTTTGAACTGCTCTGGACCAGCTGTGACAGAGCTATTGCATATATGACCTGAACCAGATAGATGGGAGTCAGGGCAACAAAGTACCCACCCATCATTAATCCGTAATCCTTAAAAACATTCATGATCTCATAAAGTATTCCGATAATGGGGAATACTATCCCGAGCACAATATATGTTTTGGTTTTAGGTGCATATTTTATTATTTCAAAAGTAAGTTTTAAATCCTTAATCATATTGATCACCCTCCGAATGTTTGATCACACTTCTTGCGGATAAGAAGCTTGTTAATGCGCAAACAAGAACCGTTATTAATGCAAAAACGTATCTCATAACATTACTTGTCGCAAAGGTGTAAGGAATCGCCAGTAAGGACCAGCATACTCCGGTCGCCAGATAAACAAACACCAGGATAACTGCAAAAGGCGAGTTCCTGTAGATAATAACTCCCAGGTTCAGTGCGGCACCGGTGGCCAATCCGATCACTAAAGCCCCAAAAAAGTCTGCCTCACTCCCCCTAATGATAAACACAGGGATCTGGGCGATGATGCAAAGCACCGGATACCATACCACTCTTCTCAATGCGTCTGTGACGGCAAATCTTTTTACAAAGGTTTTCATAAGCGGGGAGCTCACTACAAAATCCCCAAAGGGGCGCTTCTTTGCGCAGATATTTCCGATAGAAAACATCTCTCCGAAAATCTCTGAGTAAACCCCGATACCACTCATTGTGAACAGGGCTATCAGCGTATTTCCATTTTTGGTGGCCGGCACGGTGAGTCCCAGATAGACTGCTATTCCCAAAGAAGCAAGGGGAACGATGATAAGTACTATCACCTTATAAATGATCGGATATATGGAAAGATATGTTCTGATTCCTTTCATAACGCTCCCCCTTATATCTCAATACTTCCGGTCAGTTTAAGCTTGGAATGCGCCTTCATAACCGCAACACAGATCTCTGTGAGACCGGCTCTCTCGGTCTGAATGTTCATTCCCGCAAATTTATCAAGATCTTTTGAAAGACATACTCCGGAAAAGCCGTAGCTGCTCTCGCTGATGGAATAAAGGATACTTCTGGCTTTTGCGGTATCTTCGCTATTACCCTTTACGATCACGTATTTTTCTTTTAATTCTTCAACAAAGCCCTGTTCCACGATCTTTCCCTGTTCCATGATCATGGCATAATCGGTAACACTCTCCATATCAGCCACATTGTGTGTTGAGAAAAATACGCTTCTCTCACCCTGTCCGTTATTAATATACTCTCTGATAAGGTCACAAAGAGTGTCTCTCATCAAAGGATCCAACGGTGATGCGGGTTCATCCATTATGAGGATGTCCGTCTTTCTTGCGAGAGCACCGCAGAGCATAAGCTTTACTTTGTTTCCATCCGAGAGTTCGCTTACCTTCTTAGAGGCTCCCATTTTCCCCGTTTTATCAAGAGCGATGGCTTCTGCTATCTTGTCAAACTTCTCCCGGTCAAAGGATTCAAAAAGAAGGGATGTGATCTCGCAGACCTGATCCACAGTCCAGTGGGGAAGATAATAGGTCCCCGAACCTGTATAACCAATGGCATTTTTTACATACGGATCACTCTCTACGCCGGTATATTTTCCAAAGTAGTTGATCTCTCCGGAAGCATCAAGTCTCAGTCCCGTGAGAATGTTTAAAAGTGTGGTCTTACCTGCTCCGTTTTCTCCTATGAGGGCAGTGGCAAATCCCTTTGGAATGTGAAGCTCGGGGATATCCAATTTAAATCCTCCGAAGCTTTTTTCTATATTTGATCCTGTGATTACATCTTCTATTTTCATGATATCCTCCATAACGGCACCTTTCTTTACGGCGCGGTACGTGTCTTGTTTTTCCGCATCATTCATTTATGATCTGTTTCAGTTACCCTGTTCATCCAGCAGGATATCCAGCATGTTCTTAAGTTCCTGTCCGCCTATGCCCGCCAGTCTCGCGGCCTTGATGGCGTCCGTAAGCCCATCTTCCACCCGGCGCAGGTGCTGCTCTCTCATCATCTCCGTATCCTGAGGATTTACCAGGTAGCCCTTTCCCTGAACGGCAGTGACATAGCCTTCCTCCGCCAGTTCATCGTAGGCCTTCATGGTGGTGATGACTGAGATCTTCAGATCCTTTGCTAGTCCTCTGAT
>CACXGM010000277.1 GCA_902767075.1 uncultured Lachnospiraceae bacterium | reverse complement strand
GCAGTAAGCAATGCACCGCTAGCTCAGTTGGTAGAGCACCTGACTCTTAATCAGGGTGTCCAGGGTTCGAGCCCCTGGCGGTGCACTTACAGAGCACTGATTTTGAGGACGCAGGAGCCTTGGGGTCGGTGCTTTTTTTGTGCCTCTTTTTTTCTTCTTTATTCTGTCATGTTTTATCTGCAGAGCACTTCATCAAAAATCCGGGCTTTATCAAAACTCGCAGCCGCCTTACCACATGGGGATCAGTCCGGCCAAAAGACCTCCGACAACGCCGATGATATAAAGTGATATAACAACCTTCAGGTTTCCCTTAAAGCTTCTGTTAGTTCTGAAAAGAACAAGTAATCCCGCTCCGGCGCCCACCATCAATCCTGAAAGGAGTGCCCCGGCACCGATGATCCCCTCCAGATAAAGCTGGGTGATGACCACGGAAGCGGCGCAGTTGGGAATAAGTCCTATAACCCCGGCGATCAGAGCCTGAACTATGGGATTGGTTGTAAAAATACCGCTGATGAATTTCTCACCGCCAAATTCCATTATCAGATTCAGAGCCAATGTAATGATGAAAATATATGCAATGATCTGTAGAGTGTGCTTTATGGCAGAGATAAAAATACCCTTCACTCCCTTGTCGCAATGACAGTTGTCCTGCTCGCACAGATCCTTTATATGCTCTGTTCCCGGTTCTTCCTCCAAAAGCCTCTTATCGGAAGAGGCAGGTATCATACGCCTGCGTCCCAATACTCCCTTGGTCACCAGGAATCTGTGGAGAATATCCACGCCAAATCCTGCAGCAACACCATATACCATCTTTACAATAAGAGCCTTGATTATTACTGTCCAATTGCCTGCACCCGAGGAAATAAGTATGGGAAGCATCTCATCGGATGTTGATAAGAATACTGCCAAAAGTGTACCTATGGTGATGACCCTTCCTGCATAGAGGCTGGCCGCAGCGGCTGAAAACCCGCATTGAGGAACTACTCCCAGAAGGCCTCCGAACAGAGGACCCATTTTACCTGCCCTTTCCACCGCATGCCTGGTCTTTTCCTCCGTACGGTGTTCCAGCCATTCCATTATCAGATATGTCAAAAAAAGAAAGGGTAATATTTTAGCTGTATCGATCACTGCATCAAGCAGTGCATCCAAAATCGTGCTCCACATAATAACTCCTGCATACATCAATCACATATGGCGATATTGTAACACAAATGTATTCTATTTACAGTATTTTCTTAAGTCTCCCCGTAACTATTCGTCCCCCGCATCCGTGATTATCTTGTGGACCGGGATCACATTTCCCAGTCTGTTCGTGCGGTCAAGATAATCGTCTCTCAGCTTCTTTCTTGCCCGTTCTACTTCATTTTCAAACTCAAGAGCGGACATTCTGAGTCCCCCTTCCCCCCACACGATGAGCTGTTCAATATGATCGGAGGTCGCCACGGTTACTCGGTAATCCTTCGCCTTTTTCTTAGTGGTCTGTTCAATGTACTGATCCGCGGTCTCCGCTTCTTTTGTATACACGACGTATATATTCTTCTGCTTTGAAACAGAGCCTGTTCCTCCCGGAACCAGATATGCGTCGAAGACGAGTATCAGCTCACCGCCTACGATGCCCTGATACTCGCTGCAGATATCTATCAACCTCTCACGGGCTCCGTGGATGTTGGTATCAACCAGTCTCTTCAGTTCATCCCAGGCATGGATCATGTTGTAACCGTCAACCAGCAGACAGTTTGGAAGGGGTGCCGGTTTCTTTGGCTCTCTATAACCGTTGGTTACTTCTTTGCTTGTGGAAATCTTTTCAGCGCTGTCATTACCCTGAGGTTTCTTCCAGGCCTCACTTCCCCGTCCTCTCTTATAGATCTTTCGTCTTGATACGGCATCCGCTTTGCGGTTTCTGTGCTGAGATGAAAAAATAGCATCTATCTCTTCTATGGAAATATATTTTTCCTCGTGGCTTCCGGTCTGGGAATCATGGTGTCTTCCGCCCGATTCCTCGACTGAGTATTGGGGATCTTGATCCTCTGGGTTCTTTTTGCCAAGAGGACATGGCATGTGTGCATATGATGCCACCTCATCCCAGGGCACCTGAAATCCTGCGCCGTGAGCACAGAAAACAGAGCCCGTGGGACGCCTTAAATCCTCCTCCGGGTCATACCCCCTTAGTGCTACGATGTTCTCCTGATCATGACAGGGTTCATATCCCGCCAGTTCACAGGTTAAAGACCCCTCTCCGGCGGTATATGCCGCCACCTCCCTGGAGTATTCCCAGAAGGTGGACACCGGGGCAGTTCCTTTTAATATCGCGGTATTACCTTCCCCTGTAAGTTCAGGCGCTGTTGCCGTTCCATGCATCCTGTCTATATCGGTCATAGCGCGCCCGATATAGGTGCTGGGCAGCGTAAGGGTAAATCTGTACACCGGCTCCAGCAGAACAGCATTACCGGCCTCACGCGCGCATCTTAGGGCATTCCTGACGGCTCTGTAGGTAGCCTGACGGAAGTCACCGCCCTCCGTATGCTTTGGATGTGCTCTGCCCGTCATCAGAATAACCCGGATATCAGTAGTCTCACTTCCGGTCAGCGTTCCCGGATGAATGGTCTCAGACACATGGGTTTCTATGAGTCTCTGCCAGTTCTTCTCCAGAATGTCCGTGCTGCAGGCAGATACAAATTCAACACCGCTCCCCCGCTCACCGGGTTCGATGAGCACCTGAACCTCCGCATAATGCCTCAAGGGTTCAAAATGTCCGATCCCGTATGCGGGGGCACTGATTGTTTCTTTATATACTATGCTTCCGGCACCAAAGGATATCTCAACTCCCAGCCTGTCCAGCACAATGCCCTTTAAGACCTGAAGCTGGATCTCACCGTTGACACTAACGTAAATCTCTTTATGCCTCTCGTTCCAGGCAAAGGAAAGCTCCGGATATTCTTCCATAAGCGGCAGAAGCTTTCCATATATCAGGAGAGCATTCTCCCCGGGAGGAAGCATGACCTTATATCTGAGAACAGGCTCCAGTACCGGGACGTTTTTCTCCTTTTCAGTGCCGAGTCCCTGCCCCGTGCTTGTAACTGACAGCCCTGTCACAGCCACGATCTGTCCTGCTGCAGCCTCACTTACAGTCTCATATTTCTCCCCATTATAAAGGCGGATCTGATCTATCTTTTCACCCTCTGATTCTTCTATGATCATGCGTGGAGAGATCTTTCCGTATGTGATCTTCATATGGGTCAGGCGTTCACCGGAGGCGGATCTGGTGATCTTAAACACCCGGGCTCCGTACGAAGCATCCAAGGCCCAGGAATTGGCAGCTGTATCCCGGCCGATTCCGGTTTTTTCCTCTTCCTCCGGCCTCTCACTGTAATCCGGCTCCGGAGCAACCTCTGATATACCATCCAGCAGTTCCTTTACTCCTTCCGACCTAAGGGCCGACCCAAACCAGACAGGGAATGCCAGTCTGTTCTCGACAGCGAATCTTATGCTGTCCGAAGACAGCGATCCTGTTTCAAGGAACTCTTCCATGAGTTCTTCGTCCGACATCGCGATCTCTTCGCAAGCTGCCTCATCCCCGGCCATATCGACGCAGTTTTCAGACAGAGATTCCCTGATCTTATTCATAAGCTCATCTCGATCCGCGCCCTGCATGTCCATCTTGTTTACAAAGATAACCGTTGGCACGTCATAATGCTCCAGAAGCCTCCACAGGGTTCCTGTGTGGCTCTGAACCCCTTCCGGTCCGCTGATGATCAGGACAGCCAGATCTATGACGGAAAGAACTCTCTCCATCTCCGATGAAAAATCCACATGTCCCGGGGTATCGAGGAGTGTGACATCCATGTCACCATACTTAAATCTTGCCTGCTTTGAGAAAATGGTGATGCCGCGGCTTCTCTCCATCTCATTATTGTCAAGATATGTGTCCCCGTGGTCTACCCGGCCCACGGTCCTGATGGCTCCCGATGTATATAAAATGTTTTCCGCAAGTGTGGTCTTTCCCGCATCCACATGTGCGAGGAGACCAATATTTATGTATCTCATAGAAACAGTATAGCAAAAGTTTTTATAATTAATATTTTTTTTTGCAACATTTTCTTTTTCCTTGCGTCTTATATAGCAGAGACGGTTAATTCGCTTACATAAGCGCACATTCAAAGAGGAGAATAATTATGAAAAGAAAAAGTGTAATCGCATTTATCATCACAGCAGCAATGTTAGGAACCACCATCACCGGGTGCGG
>CACXGM010000276.1 GCA_902767075.1 uncultured Lachnospiraceae bacterium | reverse complement strand
TTGTAGCCGCCTTTTTTATTTGCGAAAAGGAGGAAGAAAATGCGGTATTACAGGTTTGAGAATTATGATAACAAGCTTGGAAAATCGTTAAAATAGTGCCACTAGGAACCGTCCCCGGTGCCCTCTCTGCGACTCGTGGCTTGTTGACATATAGCCAAATATGGCGTATTATATAGATGAAACAGAATTAATAAGCAATATTTGGCTATAAAAGGACACAAATCTATGACGATAAATAATACGTTAAAGCCGAAGGCAATAGTAACTGAACTGGCAAGAAGAATAAAAGAATACAGAATATCCGCAGAAATCACGCAAAAAGAATTAGCTGATAAAGCTATGGTTTCCAACAGAACGCTCACCAGATTTGAAAATGGTGAAGATATCAGTCTTGAAAAAGCAATCCGGATTCTGAGTGCTTTGGGATTAACAGATAACATTGGTCTGCTTGTTCCGGATCCGGATGACAGCCCGATTTTTCATTCTCCGCAGAGAACAGGCAGAAAAAGGGCTCGCAAAAAAGAAGTTAAGAAAAACGATGGATGGGTATGGGGTGAAGATAAATGATAAATGCAGTGGATGTGTTCCTATGGGGAACTAAAATCGGAAGTCTCTATCAAAAAAACGATCGTCTTCCGATTTCTTTTGAATACGATAAGGATTTTATTTCGAGCGGAATACAACCGTCTCCTTTTATGATGCCACTTTCCGGTAAGATTTATTCGTTCCCCGGCCTTCCGGAAGAGAGCTTTCACGGTGTCCCCGGAATGATAGCAGACTCCCTTCCCGACGCATTTGGTAATGCTGTTATAGATAAGTGGCTCGTAACACGTGGAAGAAAACCTGACTCCTTTACAACTTTGGAAAGACTCTGCTACACGGGAAAACGAGGTATGGGTGCTCTCGAATATGTTCCTTCCACAGGACCTGATCCAACAAAAGATAACATTGATATTACAGAGATGTCAGAGCTTGCATCGGAAATTCTATCCAGTAGAGAAAGTGCTATTTCTTCAGAAAAAGAAATGCATCTTTCGCAGATGCTTGAAATAGGTTCGTCTGCCGGTGGCGCCAGGGCAAAAGCATTAATTGCGTGGAACGAAACCACAGGCGAAGTCAAATCCGGTCAGATTGATGCCGGGGAAGGTTTTAAATACTGGCTTATTAAATTCGATGGAGTGAAAAAGAATGGCGATCACGGTATCGCTGACCCGAAGCAATATACTCTGATAGAATATGCATACTATAAAATAGCTTGTGACCTGGGAATAAATATGACAGAATGCCGTATTTACCAAAAGGATGGGTTAAAGCATTTTATAACTGAACGTTTTGACAGACTTAATAATGATAAGATTCATATGCAGTCATTTGGTGCTTTATCCCATATAGACTATAACAACCCTGGTTTGAGTGGTTATGAACTACTGGCTGATTATGCATCCCGCCTTGAAATCGGGCAAGCCGGAAGGGAACAGTTGTTTAAGAGGATGACGTTTAATATCATTGGAATGAATTGCGATGATCATGTAAAGAATTTTTCTTTCCTGATGGATAAAAGCGGTAATTGGACTCTGTCACCGGCATATGATCTTACTTTTGCGTATGCTCCGGGATCCAGATGGCTATCAGGCCATCAAATGACAGTCGCGGGTAAAACCAACAAAATCACAGAGGAAGATCTAATCTCCTGCGGAAAAGAAATGGGCCTTGGCGTAAAGTTTTGCAATCGAATAGTTTCAGAAACTAAAGAATCATTCTCAAAATGGCTACAATACGCAGACAACGCCGGCCTTAGCGAAGAAAGAGCCTTAGAAGTCTATAAAGGAATAAAAGAAGCAGGGGAAGGCCGGTTTTAAGGATACCGGAGAAATGAATGACGAAGAAATTGTGCTTAAACTTGATTTATAGAATTTTTGAGAGGATAAACATGAAGAAAATCACGGTAATTATATGCTCTGCTGTATTCTGTTTGTTTGCTTTATGCAGCTGTACGAGACGACCATTGCCGGACCTGCCGGGAGATGCCTTTGCATTTGAAATGGGAACGTTCATCGACGATGCACATGACTATGATTCATTTGCCACGATTGAGTATGGCGGCATGACCTATATTCAGTATGGGACGACCAATCATAAGTATAGTCAAAACTGTGTTGAAGCCTGCATCGGATACATCATACAAGATGCGAACAGTTCATCCGTTACTGATCCTGGCAATACAAACCGAAGAATCTATACCTTGTCAGGGGATCCGGAACGGAATTTCCTGTTGGATTATGATGATTCGGTTAAGTTGATGAATCAGCCGACTTTCCTAAGAGCTGTTGATACACAAGGAAAAGATATTGTAATTCCGTATTATATTGATTCGTTAGGCTATGAGTTTTGGGGAGAGCAGTAAATATAGATAATGAGGATGATGTTTAAATGAGGATAGGGTCATTTTATTTCCACAAGGGGGAATTGGTCGAAAGAAGCCCTTTTGATACGGAGACGGTTTTGATCATAAAGGAGATTGGTATAAATGCTTGAAAAGATGGATGATTTTTTCACTGCACGTGTTGATGAGGTAGGCAATTGGGAAGTGACTCACACACTTAGGGCAGTTAAACATATTGTTTAGGAAAGATGATGATTTTGGGAGATGAAAAAGGAAACTGAAATGAAGACAAATAACAAGAAAGCAATAACCAAGCCGATAATACAGGCTTCAATAATAATGGTGATATTCTACGCCATCGAGGCGGCCATGTATTTCCTTGATGTGTTTCCGAGCTACGATATGCTCCTTTGCGCGGATATCGTTATCAAGATCATTTTGGGAACCGTATCGCTGATTCTCCTTAATAACCACGCGAAGCGCGGTGAGAGCAAGTATCCGGTTAAAAAGCTTTTTACAAACAAGATACCGCCGCTGACATGGCTCGTCCTGATTCCGCTTATCATCTATATCATCGCGCCGTTCTTTAAGCTTTTTACAGCATTTGTTTTCTCCACGAGCGTTTTAACGACACTGATCATAGTTATTGTTCAGCAGTTTGCGACCGGTTTCTATGAAGAAGCAAATCACAGAGCCCTTTTCATGAACGGTCTTATAAAGCATAATACAAGCACGGTCAAGCAGCGATTGTTTACGGTATTCATTACAGGGGCTTTCTTCGGATTGACGCATTTGCCAAACATAATGTTCGGGGAAAACCCTTTGATCCAGGTTCCGTCTACCTTGCTTTGGGGTATGTTTGTCGCAGCAATCTACATGCTCTCGGATAATCTGCTTCTTGTCATGATCCTCCACGCACTAAGCGATTCAACTTTCAGGCTTGTTAAGGGACTCTTCGGCTACGTGAAGGATGCACCGATATGTCAGGCAGTTGACTTCTCACAGAATGTTATACAGTATGCGATCCTTCCTATTATGGCGATCCTGATCTGTATCTTCTATGACAAGCTAAAGGGAAACAGCAAAGCAAAATAAAGGCAGCATTGGGCATTGCCGGTGTAATAACGGAAAAAAGGCAGTAGATTATGTCTCTTAAAAAGAGTATTGTTTGAGTTACCACACTTAAACAATTTCAAGAAAAAATACGAACACAAAGGTAAAACATGTGATAGAATGATTCGTAAGGAACTGCAGGAAAAGGGTATGACTGTACAATGAGAGTCTAAATAAATAATACGAGGAGGGTAATGAGTAAATGAAAATACCCGTTTTAAAAAAGAATAGTCTACTTAAAAGAGTACTTGGAATTGCGCTG
>CACXGM010000275.1 GCA_902767075.1 uncultured Lachnospiraceae bacterium | reverse complement strand
TATATTATATCAGAGAAAAACAGGGGATTTTGCCCTAACTCGTATTATCATTAAAAAAAATAAAAATTTTTTATAAACCACCAACCGGATAAAAAAACTCTCCACTATATGATCAGAGGAGTCAAAATAGCTTTCGCGAGAGCACGGAGAAATACGGAACAGATATGGAAAAGCAGACTGCAGACAAGCTTATAGAAAACTACATAAAAAAAATATACGGATTTGCATTCCAAAGGGCATTTTCCGGTGACGAAGCCGAAGAACTGGGCGCAGAGATGGTAAAGGAAGTATATTTATCGTTGCTTCATTCGCAGGATATCGAAAACACCGATGGTTATATCTGGCGAATATGCGCCAATGTTTTTTCAAAGCATGTACAGGCAAAGAAAAAACAGACAGTCTCGATCGACGGAATGGAAATCCCGTACTACGCAGATTTCGAATCGGAAGAGAACAAAGAGGAAGTCAGAAGGCTCAGAAGAGAGATAGCTTTTCTCGGTGCCGAACGAAGAAAAATCGTTTATGCGTTTTATTATGAAGGAAAATCCATATCCACAATTTCTATGGAAAACGGACTCCCCGAAGGAACAATTAAATGGCATTTAAGCAAAGCCAGAAACGACTTAAAGGAGGGTTTTGAAATGGAACGAAGGATCGGTAATCTGGGCATATCGCCCGTTGAATGTGTAGAGATAGCCCACATGGGCAGGTCGGAGGAGGATCATGGTCCCGAGAAATATCTGAATGATTCACTCAGCATCAACATTTTATACAGTGTTTATTTTACCCCGCGGACAAAGGAAGAGATCGCGGAAGAATTGGGGATGACACCGGTTTTTATAGATGACAAGATTAAAATGCTGGAGGAAAACGGATTTCTTGTTAAGACAAAGGGCGGGAAATATACCACCTATGTACTGTTTTTCCCGAGAAAGGTATCTCTTGAACAGGGCGATCTCATATTGATGGAAAAGATCAAAATAGTGAAGGAGCTTGTGAAAAGATATGTCCCGAAGGTACGCGCTGCGATCGCAGATTATAAAGATGTATACATTCCGAGCGGTAACAGGGAACTTTTTGAAGCCGCTGTGATCTTTTATGCGATCTCAAATAAGTGCACTCTTCCCATAAAGAAAGATATCAGCAAGTATTGGATAAAGACCCCGGGCGGTGCGGATTATGCGGTGATGGTGACCTTAAAGACCGAACTGGAAGATCCGGATTATGTTCCCAAGGCTCAGCTTCCCAAAGATAATTACTTTACATGCGGAGATATGACAAGGAGTTCCATGAAATACCCTTCTGTAATGTCATGGTCCTGCGACAGCAGATACAGCAGCAGACAGGGGACATGGAAGAATAACAGGGGCGAGGATTATGAATATCTTTATGAGTGGATGAACGGTTCACTTACCAAAGGCCCCGAAAACAAAGAAAAAATAGACCGTCTTCGCAGCAGGGAGTTTATTTCGGAAGACGGAAAAGTAAATGTGATGGTTGTAAAAGATGACATGCTTAAGTTCTTTGAAAGAATCCCGGAACTGGACAGTGAGATAAAGGATGAGTTCGCGCAATACGCGATGGATCAGGCTATCCAGACCGCCAAGTACTATCCCGAGCATATGCAGGATTTTCAGATCTACAGATTCTTCCACGATTTTATCTCGCCCATGGAAGCACTGATGGTTCTGGATGAACTTTATGATACCGGCGTGTTTAAGCCTCTCCTTGAGGAAGAACGCGTGACCAGTCAGTTGCTGATGTTCAGCGATATTTTGCCTGATACAAATATTATTAACTAAACTTTTTCAGTCCAAAATAGGAAAGAATCGCCAGGAGCAGGTACACTGCACTCAGCAAACCAATGGTTATAGGCAGGATCTTGAATGCAATGCCGAGTGCAACCGCTCCGCCTCCTATGAACATTGTTCCGAGCATATTTGGAAGCAGGTAAGTCGCAACTGCTCTTCCCTGTTTTATGACCTGTATCTCATTTTCCCAGTCAAGCTGCATATACTTTACCCCGACAAGCATCCCGAATGCTGTCGAAAAGAGATTAGCAGTGATTGTGAAACATAATGCCACTATGACTTCCACAAAATTTGCCTTAAGAGAAATGCAGGACATGACAGTCGCAAATAATCCTACCGGAAGGAAAAGGAAAATGTTAAAAAGCATCTTTCCCTTAAGAACATCCATCATTTTGACCGGCAGAGTC
>CACXGM010000274.1 GCA_902767075.1 uncultured Lachnospiraceae bacterium | reverse complement strand
TTCCTGTGTTCCGCTTGCTACACCCTCCGCATGAACCCTGGTCATTTCTTCGTAAGCTTTCGGATCGTATGCTTTCATAAGCGCACCGATATCATCTCCATGCTTCAGGCTTTATCAAGAAGTACACCCCAGTATTTCTCGATATTGTCAAACAGATAGCCGGCTTCCTTGCTGACGTACTGTCTGAAGCCCCTATCATCACTATCATCTGTGGCATAATCCTCATATTGAGCCTTGAGCATATCCATGATAGTCTTCAGATCACTCTTTCCGGCATATTTTGCAAATATGTCTGCGACCTTGCTTCGGTATTCCGTCTTATCGTTCTCGGTTTTTTCCACTTCCCCAAGCATCCCCGTATATTTGTACTCCTCTACAGGCTTTTTAGATATAAACGATGCACCTGCTTTTTGTATCCCTGCGACAACCTTGTTGAAGCTCTCCATCGGGCTCTTGTACTCCGACAGTATTTCCTCGTTATGCTTTTTGTACATATCGATGAGTCCGTTGAATTCTTCCTTGTACTCGTCAGGTATAAGATTGTCCGAGATATACTGCAGAGCCGCTGTAGATGCCTCAAGCGCAGTAGCTGCCTCTGCAGAACTCATAAAAAACTTCCCACCGGCATTATATGATCCAAAATCAATACCTGTGTTGTACATACTCTTGCTTAGGTTATCCATGCCGGAGGTTACCATTTCAAGAATTCCCTGAAATTCCTTTGCCTTCTCGGAACCTATGCTGTCATAGAAGCCGTTCATTTCCAGCGCCGTGCTGAAAGTAATCCACTGATCACCGGTATTTTGCCAGAACTTATCGGACGGATCCTTTCCCTCCGCCAGCTTTTGCTGCTGCCTCATGTTTGCAGCATACAGATCCTCGGCGTCTTTCTTCATCTTTACGAATCCATCCTCACTGCAAAGAAAATCAAGATTATCCTTGGAAACTGACACACTTGCTACCTCGCACGATTGGAGTCTGCTTCTTGATTCCTCTGCTCGCTTTAACATATAGTCAACGTCTTCCTCCGTCCATGCGTTGACCTCATCCTGATATGCCTGTCTTGCCTCCGTTATGTAGGACATATTGCTGTGTCTTTGTTCTTTACTGTATGCATCCAGGAACTTGGTGGCCGCTGATTGTACCCCGTTTTCCACATCCTTAAGACGCTCCTGCGGTGTCTTTGCCAGATACTTCTCTTCGCATTGCTTTTTAAGCCTTGAATACTCCTCATACTTTTCGGGGTTGTATCTGCGCATATGCGCTTCAATCTCTCCGCCATGCAATCCGGACCCTTCAGAACTCTTTCCGATGCCTTCGAGCATCGTTCCCTTCAGCTTGTCAACTGCATTGAAACAGTTCCCGCTTGATTGTGAATAATTAGTTGTGATGCCTGCCATAATCATTACCTCCTTGTTTTGTCATTGAAATCCATTTCTATTTATTCCAGATGTCCTTAACAAACCTATTAGTGTATCTGGATGCATTATTCAAGACACATAAACTCAGAAATCCTTCTGATTTATTTTACGCTCCCAGATCTATCTTTCTTCCTGTTCTCGGTCTCACTTCTTCTGCAACCTTATCCCAATCCACCGCTTGGATATTCTTCACCAATTCACTGGCAGAATCCCCACGGACAACGCTCCGTTTAACCTTGTCTTCCTGCTGCTCCTTAAGCTTCTTAGCCTTAGCCGCTTTTTCCTCTTCCTTCTTTTGAGCCTTCTTATCTTCCCTTGCCTGCTCGATCCGTTTCTTCTGATCAGCGCCGCTCTTTTCAAGCTCCACAAAGAAGGAAACGCTTCCATCTGACTTCACGGAAAATCCAATATTCTTGATATCCGTTTTCTTTACGCCATCTTCCGTATCATCCAGCTTGGCAATCTCGTCCTTCACCTCAGAGATTTTGTCCTTCGCATCATCAATAATACCAAGATACTTCTCTTTTACGCTTTCATCCGCAGCCATCTTTTCCAAAAGCTCCGGCTCTATCAGGACACTATAATCCTTGTTTCCTCTGGAAAGATACCTCTGAGCCTCTTCAGCAGATGAATAATCCGCAACAAAGAAATCCATATTACCGTATTTCTTCTGCATCTCACTCAAAAGGTCTTTTGCCCCCTGACTAAGCTCCGTCTGTTTTAAAGCCGTTTTTTGAGCCGCTCCATCTTTTTCTACAGTCTTATTATCCACCCGCCTGTTTTCAGGCTTTGCCTTTTCATAAATATTCTTCTGAAAGCCTACATCAAACGCTGTATATCCACCGATTTTACTCATGGTATCGACCTCCTTATCAGCACTCCGCATCCCTGCGTAAAAAATCAAACCTTAACATCCACTTTTTTTCCGGCTGGTTCTGATACAGATCCCGTACTCACAGTAATACCGGAAGATACAATATCAATCGAGGCCCCATCAAGCACTGTTCCCTCATCAGATACTTCACCGCTCTCTGATGTGGATACTTTAGCCTTCTCGATTCTTTCCTCTGCCGCCTCTTTTTCGGCTTTCTT
>CACXGM010000273.1 GCA_902767075.1 uncultured Lachnospiraceae bacterium | reverse complement strand
GAACGACGAGCTGTACAAAGGGCATGATAAACATGCCTTTGAAAGACTGTTAAAGACCAACAATTTCCCGGAGTTTACCGGAAGAGTCTGTCCGGCCCTCTGCGAGAAAGCTTGTATGTGCGGTCAGTGGGGTGAGCCCGTAACGGTTCATGACAACGAAAAGTTCATCATAGAAAACGCATATGAAAAGGGCTATATGAAGCCAAACCCGCCTAAAAAAAGAAGCGGAAAAAAGGTTGCGGTCGTGGGAAGCGGACCTTCGGGGCTTGCAGCCGCAGACCAGCTTAATCACAGGGGACATACTGTCACAGTATTTGAAAGAGAGGACCGTATCGGTGGTCTTCTAATGTACGGGATCCCCAATATGAAGCTTGATAAAAATGTGATCTTCAGAAGACAGAAGCTTATGGAGGCGGAGGGAGTCGAATTCAAGACCGGTGTGGATATAGGATCAAAGGCTCATCCTGTAAAGGACCTTTTAAAGGAGTTTGATGCAGTGGTTTTATGCTGTGGTGCAAAGAAAGCCAGAACCCTTCCACAGGCAATTACAGAGGATAAGACCTTGATAAAGGGTGTTTATTATGCCGTGGATTATCTGACCGGGGCAACAAAGAATCTCCTTAGCATTACAGGGAAGGATGCCGGCGAGAAAAACAAAACAGAAAAGGATTTAGGTGCAAAAGGAAAAAATGTTGTTGTCGTTGGCGGAGGAGATACCGGAAATGACTGCATCGGAACTGTATTAAGACAGGGCTGTAAATCCGTTACCGCACTGGAGATGATGCCAAAGCCTCCGGCAGAAAGAAGAGCAGACAATCCCTGGCCCGAATGGCCGAAGGTACTGAAAACGGATTACGGTCACGAGGAAGCGATCTACAGGTTTGGGGATGATCCTCGGGTATTTGAAACTACGGTAAAGAAAGTAAACACGGGTAAGAAGGGGGAGATAAAGAGCATAATAACCGTTGGTTTGGATTGGAGCAAGGGAAAGCCGGAGGAGATCGCAGGTTCGGAAAAGGAAATACCTTGTGATCTGCTTTTGATCGCTGCGGGATTTATCGGATGTGAAGATTACACTGCTGAGTCCGCAGGCGTTAAGCTCACTCAGAGAGGTGTGGTTGAGACGGCACCCGATGGTTATGAAAGTTCTGTTCCCGGAATCTTTACCGCCGGAGATATGCACAGAGGACAGTCCCTGGTGGTATGGGCTATAGCTGAGGGACGGGCATGTGCCAGAGAAGTGGATAAATATCTTATCGGGTATTAATAATTTATAAATCCCAGAGAGGCGGCCGAAGCGCTACATAGTTTGTCAGTAAGGACTCCGCTGCTAAATTCGAAGCATATTGCTCAAGACAAAATCGCCCGCCTCAAACTCGCAACGCTCGCCTCAGCAGGCGAGCTGCTCAAACAGTTTCGGCGGGAACGCGATTTTACGCAATAAGCTTCTCATTAAGCGCTACGCCTATCACTGATCAAACTATGTAGTGCTCCACCCGCCTCAGTTTTGATTGAGGCAAAATTAATAATATTCGTTACAATGAAAGAAGAAAAAATGGAAGAGTTACGAGAAGAGTGCGGTGTATTTGGAATATGGGCACCGGAGAAGAGACATCTGGCGCATGTGTGCGTCCTGGGGCTTACGGCTCTGCAGCACAGGGGGCAGGAGGCAGCGGGTATCGCTGTGAACGAGGACAGGAATATAAGGTATCATAAAGCGCCGGGGCTTGTGAGCGAGGTCTTTACTAACTCTGTGCTGGAAGAACTTGGCTGTGGGCAGATTGCAGTGGGGCATGTGAGATATGCCACCACCGGGGGAGGGAGTGCACTGAACGCTCAGCCCATGGTGGTGCGTCATGTTAAGGGACAGCTTGCACTCTGCCATAACGGGAATCTGACAAATTCAACCAAGCTGAGAAGAGAACTGGAGCTGAAGGGATGTATCTTCCAGACCACCAGTGATACTGAGGTTATATCCTATATAATCACACAGAAGAGATTACAAAAGCCCTCTATCGAAACCGCGCTGGAAGCAGCCATGGACGAAATTAAGGGGGCTTATTCCCTTGTCCTGACATCCCCCACAAAACTCATGGCCTGCAGGGATCCTCTTGGCATGAGACCTCTTGTATACGGCAGGACAGAGGACGGCAGTATAGTTTTTGCTTCCGAGACATGCGCTCTTGATGCTGTGAGAGCAGAATTTATAAGAGAT
>CACXGM010000272.1 GCA_902767075.1 uncultured Lachnospiraceae bacterium | reverse complement strand
TTACCAACTAAGCTACTATCGCATACCGTTTTCCAACGGACAAGTGCTATTCTACTAAATTGTTTTAAAATTGTCAACAATTTTTTTTAATTTTTCTTTAAGCCGCCGAACCTCAGTAAAAACGGGCGCTCCGGCTGTTTTTTCACCAAAGCGCCCAAAAGTTTTTTACTTTTTATTCTTTTCCCATTAAAGAGTGAATCCCTTAGGAAGAGGAATAGTAAGCATGTAAATAAATGCTACAAGAAGGAATACTACTGATACGAGGAATACGATCTTCCTGTTAGGGAGATTCTTAAAGATTCCAACGATACCAAGAAGGAAAAGTACAAGTGAGAAGATAACGGTTACGAGTCCGAAACGATCTCCGTTTGCATTGTCTTCCTGGCCCTGTGCAAGATACTCCTCAGCCTCATCGAGAACTGCCTGTGCATCTTCATAGTAGCTGTCTACATATCCTTCCTTGTCAAAGGGGCTTGCCCATTCTTCCTGATCAAGAGCCCACTCGATAGCCTCTGCGAATTCATCGGAGCAGCTGTCATAGATGATGGTATTGATCTTTGCGTCAATGATCTCTGCCTTTGCACTGTCGCCTTCATTTTCGGCGATCTCACGCTCTGTCATGTAATCAACGATGCTGTTCCATACCATGAGGTCCTGCATATACTGCTGGGAAGCCTCGTTCCATCTGGAGTTTCCGTCTGCGGAAATATTGTTGCTGGTGGTGTAATTGGTAGCCTGATTTCCTCCGTGAAGAGATCCTATCCATGTTGCCCAAGCGGTGAGAAGTGCTGTTATGCCAAGGAAAATGGCAACAAACATCTCAAGTCTGCTCTCTGTAAGCCAGGGAAGAAATCCTTTCTTGTTATTTTCTGCAGTGTTTTCTGAATTTCCCATAATTCTTTAGTCTCCTTAATTCTTTTTCTCAAGCAACTGCTCAATATGTGCTATCTGTTTTTGCATTTCTGCAAGCTTTGCTTCAAGTGATTCTGTATTGTTTTCCTTGTTATCATCAGTCTTTGGTGCTTCTTCAGGTTCTTCTTTCTTTTTTTCCGCAGAAAGCTCAGCCTGAACTTCGCTGATAGAGTTTACAACGATTCCCACCACAACATTCATGATAACGAAGGAACTGATAAGTACGAAGGGAACAAAATACAGCCAGGCCCAGCCAAACACATCCATTACCGGTCTGGAGATACCCATTGACCAGCTTTCCAGAGTCATTACCTGGAATAAGGTGTATAGGCTCTTTCCTATATTTCCGAACCAATCGGGGAAGGTCGCTCCGAAAAGCGTGGTTCCGATAAGTGCAAAAATATAATAGATAAGCAGCAAGAGAACTGCGCTCCAGCTGATTCCGGGGATCGATCTTCCGATGGCTCCGATTATCATGCGCAGCTTGTCCAGTCTGGAAACCAGTCGCATGGCTCTGAGTCCCTTGAAAGCCTTGAAGGTTCTGAAAATACGGAATATTCTGAACACCCTCAGCACCTTCAGGAATGCAAGTCCCGAGAATATCGAGCACAGCACAATGATAAGGTCAAACCAGTTCCAGCCGTCTGTGAAAAACTTGATCCCGTAAGCAAAAAGTTTGAGAATGATCTCGATGATAAAGATTCCGAGACAGATATAGTCCAGAACCATAAGTAACGGTCCGACGGCAGCTTCTATCTGCGGTGAAGTCTGCAATCCCATTATAACTGCATTAAGGGCGATGACGATCAGGATCGCATTTTGAAACCATGCGCTCTCAACAAGTGTTTTTACTTTTTTCATAAATTAAAGACCCAATCCCTCGATTTCTTTAAGTACTGCTTCTACCTGCTGTTCGCAGAGCTTGCTGTTCTTTCCGCCCAATGAGCCAAGATTACCCATTCCGTCGGTCAGAAATCCGATTGCAAGGTTCTTTGCAACATTTTCTGCGCCTACAGCCTCTGCCTTCTGGATGGTCCACTTGGTTCCGCGCTTTCCCTTGCTTGCAATAAAGCCGGGGAGGATCTGTACCTGATTCTGTCTGTCTACCTCAGGAAAAGCGATAACGTGTGTCATCATGTGGGAAACCCACATAGGTTTTCCGGGAGTAAACTCATGCTCTTTGATCGCCTCGTAAAGCTCCTCGGGAGTGTACTCATTCTTTGTAACGAATTTCTTAACTTTGATACCAAATGCCATAAAAATAGCCTCCTCAATAAATCTCTATTAATGTGACGTTTTTACGCACACCTAGAATATAATAACTCAATTAATAGAAATTTTAAAGTCTCTTTTCATCCCAAAAAAGGTGCGTTCGTCACGCACCTTTTTCATCCATCTGAGCTGTATATAGATTGTAATAATATCCATGCTTGGCCAGAAGCTCTTCATGAGTTCCGGCCTCCACTATTCCGCCGTCGTCGATATACATTATGATATCGCAGTTTTTGATGGTGGACAGTCTGTGAGCGATGATAAATGTTGTCCTGCCCTGCATCATGTTGGCAAGACCGTTCTGAAGTGCTCTTTCAGTCTGCACATCGATACTGGAGGTTGCTTCGTCCAAAACCAGGATCTTTGGATCCGATATAAGGGTTCTTGCAAAGGAAATAAGCTGCTTTTGACCCTGTGAAAGCGTGGTTCCTCTCTCCCTTACTTCGCTCTGATATCCATTCTCCATGGCACTGATAAATCCGTCGGCACATACTATCTTGCTGGCACTCCTGATCTCATCCATGGTGGCATCAAGCTTTCCGTATCTGATATTGTCCTCGATGGTACCGGAGAAAATGAAGCTGTCCTGAAGCATTATACCCATCTGGGATCTGAGTGAATGAAGGGTTACCTGAGAAATATCCTGTCCGTCTATCAGAACCTTTCCTTCACCCACATTGTAAAATCTTGATACCAGACTCACTATGGTACTCTTTCCGGCACCGGTGGGACCCACCAGAGCAACACTCTGTCCGGGCTCTACGGTAAAGGATACGTTCTTGAGTACGGGCTTGTCCTCCTCATATGCAAAATTGACATTCTGAAACTCTACCTTGCCCTTTATCTCGGGCATTTCAACAGCCCCCGCCACATCATCTACCGTAACGGGCTCGTCCAGTGTCTGGAAGATCCTCTCAAGATACGCAATATTGTTTATAAAGGTATTAAAAATATTTCCAAGGTTCATTATGGGCTGCCAGAATCTGGATGCGTAACTTGAGATAGCCACAATGACACCAACACTCTTCATAGCTCCGCTGCTCTGTGAAAACACCACCATACCAAAAACAAATATTGCGGCTCTTACCAGCACGGATATGGTATCGATCCCGGGCCATACAAGGTTATTGTATCTTACCGCTGTCATCCAGGTCTTCCTGCAATCATCTGAGAGTCCGGCAAAGACCTCAGCATTGTAATCCTCTCTGGCAAAGATCTGTGTGATCCTGGCTCCTACAATATTCTCCTGAAGGTATGCATTTAAGTTTGAATTCTTGTTCGAAACGGCCTGCCAAGCCTTTCTCTGCTTATTCTTTATCCAGAGCATAAAGGCTGCCAGTATGGGCACACCGCAGAGAACCACAAGGGACAGCTGAACATCCACGGAGAACATAAATGCCACGATAAAGATCAGGTTAAAGATCTCAAGTATAACATTTATCAGTCCGTTGGACAGCATATCCGACACGGAGTTTACGTAGTTTACCACTCGGATCAATATCTTTCCGTGAGGTCTGTCATCATAATACTGGAAAGGAAGCTTCTGCAAATGTGCGAAAAGATCCTTTCTGATATCGTAAATGATACCCTGGCTGACCTTGATCATGATCCTTGAACGGATGGTGGTGAGAATAATACTGATTATCACAGTACCCACCAGTCCTATTGCCAGCATGATAAGCAGCCTGGTGTTTCTTTCCGGTATCGCCACATCCAGTGCATGCTGGTTCAGCTTGGGTGCAATAAGTCCGATCGCTCCTCCGAGAGCTGATATGCAAAGTGCAAATATCATCTTTCCCGCGTATTTTTTCAGATATACGGAGGCTCTCAGAAGATGTTTGAAATTAAAGGGCTCGTCAAGTCTTTCGTCCTGTTTATATGTATTTCTTGCCATAGTATTTATTCCTCAAAATCACTTTGGTTAAGGTCTTCACGGCTGTCCGTGATATTACGAAGCATCACCCGTCTGAAGCTTAACCAGTTCGTTGTAGTAGCCGCCCTTTGCGATCAGTTCCTCATGAGAACCTTCCTCTGTGATGCAACCGTCACGCAAAATAATGATCTTGTCGGCAAATTTCGTTGTTGATATGCGTTGTGCGATAATGATCTTCGTACAACTAAAGTCAAGGTGGCGCAGGCTGTCCTGGATCTGCTTTTCTGTCTCCATATCCACAGCAGATGTGGTATCGTCCAGAATGAGGATCGAAGGTTCGATCGCCAGAGCTCTTGCAAGAGATATCCTCTGTTTCTGTCCACCCGACAGGCCCACTCCTCTCTCTCCGACTATTGTGTCATACCCTTCGGGCATCTTTGCGATAAACTCCGAAGCCGCTGAATATCTGGCAAATTTCACCACCTGTTCCGCAGTGATATGGGGATCTCCGTACGCGATATTTCCTTCGATGGTATCGGAATACAAAAGTACATCCTGAGTAGCGAGTCCGATATTCTTACGGAGCTGATCCAGTTTATATCTTTTTATGTTTACTCCGTCTATCAGGATCTCTCCTGCAGTAGGTTCATAGAACCTTGGAATAAGATGAATGAGGGAAGTCTTTCCGCACCCTGTCTCTCCCATGATCGCGACAGTCTCACCGGGCTTAGCCGTAAAACTGATATTCTTTAATACCGGAAGATTACCGTCGGAGTACATAAAGCTGACATTTTTGAATTCGATCTCGCCCTTGAAGCTGCCGGGATGATCGATGGCATCGGGTGCGGTCACGATCTCGGGCTCCGAATAATAGATCTCCATAACCTTTGCCGAAGCAGCAGAGAAACGCTGGAATTCATTCATGATATTTCCCAGCATTCTCATAGGGTTCTGGATAGCCCAGATAAGTCCCGAGAAAGCCACGAACTGACCCATGGTAAGCTGCACATTGTCGGGATTGTTCAAACTGTAGATCAGGAAAAGTCCTCCGATCACCAGAAGCGCTACCGACATGGCACTGGCCATACCTTCGACGGCGGGATAGAACTTTACCCACACAAGAGCGGTCTGCTGGTTGGTCTCCTTGTAGCTGGTGTTTGCCTTGTCAAATTTTTCTTTTTCGTACTCTTCTCTGGCAAAAGCTTTAACAACGCGGTTACCGGAAATATTCTCCTGTGCATATGTGTTCATCTCGGCCAGCTTTTCACGAAGCTTTGCATGCATGGGACGAACCTTAGTCCTGAACATATAGATGACGCCAAAGATAAAGGGCGAAAGCACCATAATGCAGAGGGCAAGTTTCCAGTTCATCACGAAGAAATAGATCATTGCAGAGGTATAAAGAGCAAATGATTCTATGATGACTCTGATGACCCATGCCACCATATGTCTGACCGCATCAAGGTCACCGGTGACTCTGGTCATGAGGTCGCCGGTACGATATGTGCTGTAAAATTTCATGTCCTGACGCTGGATCTTGTCATAAAGAAAATTACGAACGCGATAGAGAACGTGCTGGGATACATGCTCATATCCCATGCAGTCCAGATATACTATAACAGTACGTAGAATAGTCGCGCCGACCATTATTCCGATCAGCACGAAAAAGAAATTGCGGTTTGTAGCCCAGTTTTCCGCCGCATGTTCCCCGGTGAGGAAGGTATCTACCAATTCACTGGAAATATACGGAACCGTGAGCTGTAAAATGTTGTATACCACGGTTCCGAGCAGGGCGATCATGAAGAGAGCTCTTTTTCCCTTCATGTTTTCCCAAAGCCATCCTAGTTTCGATTTAGGAAATTTCTTATCCATAACGGTTTCCTTTTCATTCTTAACCTTGTTGCTTTCAGTATCACCCTTATTCAGTTCACGTACACCGCCGGTCTACTTGCCCTCGTCAAGCTTGAGAACGCTCATGAACGCCGCCTGCGGGATCTCCACGTTTCCTATCTGGCGCATTCTCTTTTTGCCTTCCTTCTGCTTTTCCAAAAGCTTCTTTTTACGAGTGATATCTCCGCCGTAACACTTGGCGAGGACATCCTTTCTCATAGCCTTTACGGTCTCCCTGGCCACTAT
>CACXGM010000271.1 GCA_902767075.1 uncultured Lachnospiraceae bacterium | reverse complement strand
CTCTTTTTCTGTAAATACAGTCGGGCATATTTGTTCCTGAAATCGAGCATAATCATACATATCCTATCATCCCCCCTTTAAGAACGTTTCATTCTGTTTCGCCTGAACGAATCACATCTGCCACATCTTCGACCATACTTAGCAGTCCCTCATGATGCTCTGTTATGAAGCCTGTGTTGCCTTTTTCCGCAGCTTCTTCCAGATTTTTTGCCAGTTCAGATGCGGATGTGGCACCGATCATTTTAACATTACTTTTCAGAGCGTGAATCGCCACCTCATACTCATGCCAGTTCTTATCATGGTAAAAACGTTCTGCCACTTCAAGTTTTCCTTCAAATGTCCTTACAAAGTCACTCAGCATCTCAAAATAAAGCGACTTATCTCCGGCACAGTAGTGTAATCCGGCATCCACATCAATCCCTGTCTCCCTGAGGCGTTCTAAGTCATACTCCGGTTTCTTCCCGGTGTCTTTGTTGCCTATCGTGCTATCTTCATCCTCCGGCTCAAATTCCATGATCCCGTCCTCCCCTGCGGGAGTAAATTCCATAACCTCTCCATGTTCTCCCCGGGCTGATTCTGCAGCTCCACCAGAAGTTCCTGCCCCATCCGATTGTCTTTCCTCATCCGTATTCTTATATGCCCTTTCGGGAAGATATTTGGTCAGCTTCTCCACTAAATACTTAATCTCAATCGGCTTTGAAAGATAGTCTGCAAATCCCTCATTCAGATAGTTTTCTCTTGCCCCGACCACAGCATTTGCCGTAAGCACGATCATAACCGTTTCATCCGGTATCAAAGCACTTTCTTTTAGGCTGTGAAGGGTTTCGATGCCATCCATGCCGGGCATCATATGGTCTAAGAAAACGATATCGTAGGTGTTTTTCTTCATACATCCTATCGTTTCCATCCCTGAAACCGCCTCATCCGGTTTTATGCCGCAAAGCTTCAGGAGATTCCTTGCCACCTTCAGGTTCATTTCATTGTCATCCACGATCAGGATTCTGGCATCCGGTGCATATATGACATCTTCCCTGTTTTTATGGATTCTGCTATCATTAAGCCTCTTTTTATAGTCTCCGACAGGCGTATCATCGATGACCTCCTGCTCTATCACAAAAGAAAAGTCAGATCCCTTCCCATACGTACTGGAAACAAAAAGCCTGCTTCCCATCATCGCAAGCAAGCTTGCGACAATGGATATACCAAGTCCTGTTCCCTCTATGTTGTGATTTCTTACCTCATCCAGCCGCTCAAAGGATTCAAAGAGCCTTTCCCTGTCTTCCTCCCGGATCCCTATGCCTGTATCTTTTACGGACACGGCTATGGCGATCCTCTCATTCTCTCTTTCAGAAACCTTCAGTGAAAGGGTAACGCTACCCTTCTCCGTATATTTCACGGCATTTGTAAGCAGATTCATAATGACCTGTGAAAAGCGCACATCATCCCCTAAGAGCGTGCGTGGCATCGTCTCGTCAATATCCATGGCAAACATCAGTCCTTTTGCGTCCGCCCTTTGCACAATGGATTGATACAGGCCATTGATGAAAGAAATCGTATCGTATTTTACCGGCACAATCTCCATCTTCCCATCCTCTATCTTTGAAAAATCGAGAATAGTGTTTATGAGAGATAACAGCGTGTTTCCCGCAGAATCAATGTTCCCCGCATATTCAAGAACATCCTCATCCTCCGATTCCCGTAGAATCATCTCATTCATGCCAAGAACTGCATTGATGGGGGTGCGGATCTCGTGGGACATCTGTGCGAGAAAATCAGACTTTGCGCGGTTGGCATCCGCCGCGACTTTTGCCAACCTCTCATTTTCTTCATTCATTTCCGAAAGCTCTTTTAGTTTGTCTTTATATACCTTGTTTTGAAACTTAACAATGATTCCGATAATGGCGGCAGCAATAAGAAGGCTCTGCACCACATCAACATACATCGCTCCCTTTTCCAGTGCTATTACCGTATCCGGGTAATAGTAGGTATGGACAAAGCAAAAGAGCGTCACGATCACCTGCATAGCCAGTAAAACATAAAAGAGCAGGCCATCGATCAGAAGGAAGTTGAAAGTAATCCCCAAAAGATACCAGTATCCCATGCCTCCGTATAGCCCGCCATCTGTATAAAACATGACCGGGAACAAAATAAGGCTGACAACGAAAACAATGAGGAAAGCGGCCGCATTGATATTTCCTCTTTTATTTGCGATATAATACCCGATCACAAGCATGACATCTGCGGCAAATATTGCCACATTCTGAACCATTGGCAGACCAATAAAGATTGATATGACAAGAGCGAATACCCCTCCAACGAGTCCCCCGATATCTATGATATTGTACAGTACCCTTCGGATATCTCCCTGTCCCATTTTTGCTTGAATGGCCGCTATCCCTTTCTTTACCATCTCTTCGTTCACCTCAATCTGTTACTTCTCATGCATTTCATAATCCACATCCTCATCCATCATTTCCAGCATGATGGATGCAAAACGCGGATCGAACTGTGCACCCTTGCCCTTTTCGATCTCTTCTCGAACCACCTCTTGAGGCAGAGACTTTCGATAGCTCCTATGGCTTGTCATGGCATCATAAGAATCTGCCACGGCTATGATCCTTGCCTCCTCCGGTATATCCTCACCGGAAAGCCCATCCGGATATCCTTTGCCGTCATAGCGTTCATGGTGCCATCTGGCGCCGTTTGCAAGCTTTGGCATTTCCTTGATATTCCCAAGGATCCTTGCCCCTAAGACCGGATGATTTTTTATAATGTCATATTCCTCATCCGTCAACTTGGCAGGCTTGTTGATCACAGCATCCGGTATGCCGATCTTTCCGACATCATGAAGCAGGCCCATCATATAAATATCTTCCAGCTCCTTTCCTTCATAGCCGGCTCGCCTTGCTATTTCCCTGGAATACTCCGCCACGCGGCCGGAATGTCCGTTAGTATAGGTGTCCTTCGCATCAATGGCTGATGCGAGGGAAGATACGACATGCATAAAAAGCCTCTCGTTTTCCTTTGTTTTCTTTTCCACCTCATCTTCCAGGTTTCTCTGAAGATGATCCAGATCTATCATATGCCTCACCCTCACGGTCAGCACCTCCGGTACAAAGGGTTTTTTGATGAAATCCATAGCTCCCGCAGTAAGACCCCGTACCTCTGTATCCTCTTTTTCATCGGCCGTCAGAAAAATGACCGGAACCATCTTTCCCTTGTCCATTTTGCGAAGCTCGGTAAGGGTTTCAAATCCGTCCATCCCCGGCATCTTAACATCAAGCAGGATCAAATCCGGCACTTCCTTTTCTCTGATATAATCAATCAGTGCCTCTCCCGATTTCATTGCCGTCACCCGCATATGCGCACGGCTTAGGACCCGTCCCGCTATTTTCAGGTTCTGCTCATCATCGTCTACCACAATTACCCAGTCTGCCATTTTCATCTTTCCTCCTTTACCTGATCACTTTCCTGATTGTCTCCAATAGCTTTTCCTGCACCGGCGGCTTTAACAGATACCCCTGCGGACGCAGTGCCAACACGCTTTCAATATGTTCCCTGTCATTGACACCGGTCAGAAAAATAACAGGAATATCGTCCAACTCTTCATCCGCCCGTATCATTTCAAGTGTCTGCCTGCCGTCACAGACCGGCATTTCATAATCCAGCAAAATCAGATCCGGCCGCTGCTTACCGATACTTGTCATCGCCTTCACCCCGGAAGGTACGATCTGTACTTCATAGGTTTCCTCCAACATCCCTTTGATGATCCTCTGTGTCGGTCCATTGTCATCCACCACAAGAATTCTCTTTTTCCCGGACGCTTTCCCTTCTCCTGATTCTTCCCGCGACAGGTCATCCTTAGAAAGCCCCAGTCTTCTGCATACTGCTTCAAGGATTACTGTATGCTCCACCGGACGAAGGATATTTTCAAACTGCTCTCCCTCATAAAACCGCATGAATCTATCCCTCTCTTCCTGGATCCCCACGGTCAGCACCGAAATCCCGGAAAACTCATTCTGCAGTTTCAAAAAGATAGCCTCATGCCTTTCATACATCCCCACCAGACTGACAAGGATCAGATCTGGCTCCGCTACCTTAATCACCCCGGACAGCACAGACACATCATCTGTGCTGAGTTGCACCCGAAAATTCTTTGATAAAAACTGGTTCAACTCCCGCAGGATTTCATTCATTTTTCCAATCAAAAGTATATTTTTCATTTTATTCCACCCTGTGTATTGCCCTACATTTTTGTCAACAAATCCTTAATATGACAAATCGCCTCGTCGGCGCCCTCATCATCCACATCCGTAATGGAAGCTGCCAACGCATGCAATTCCTTCTTGACAGTTTCCGGACAGGCGAACGTCGAAAGCTTCCGCATCGCCTCGTCCGCCCTGTCGATATCGAAGTCTTCCATGGCGATACGTATGATCTCCAAAAGCCCTGACACAGCCTCTGCATCAAATGTCTCGCCGTCCTTGCCTTCGTCTGCCCTGACTGTCTCCGCATCAAATCCAAAGACGGCAGAAAACTCCTTGCCATAACCACGCCATACTGTCAAAAAGTCTGCGTGCAAATGCCGTATCGTTTCCTCATCCTCTTGTCCTGCAGCATTCTCCAACACCTTCGCCATACCGGCTAATGGTACAATACCTATTGTCGCAGCGCTGCTTTTCATCCCATGTACGAGGACGCGGTAATCCGCAAAGCTCTGACGGTCAGGCAGCCGTCCATACATCTCGTCCAGTTTATCCGCATGAACGTCGATTATCTGATAAAAATCCCTGAGCGCCGTCATCAACAGCTCTCTGTTGGGTATATGCAGATCTGCATATGCCAAATCCATTCCGTCTATGAGAGGAAATTCCTGTTCTGCCACTTTGGCTTTCCCATCGACCACTATCGTTTTCTTCTGTGTCCCTTCCTCTATTTTATCCTTAGGCAAATACTTATTTGTTTCTATTATCTCTTCTATCGCCAGTGCCAGTTCCTGATAATCCTGCTCAAACGCAGGGTAGTTTTCCCTGATATAATCCTCATCTTTCTTTTCAGCCGCCTCCTCAAGGGACAAGGCTCTCTCGTAAAGTTCTATCGCACCTATCGTTTTGGATGTGCTTTTTAAGGCGTGTACCTTCACCTCGAATTCATGCCAGTCGGCGTTTTTACAGCATGCATCCAGTTCCTCTTTTCTGTCCTTGCACGCCTTCACATAATCGCCCAGGATTTCCTCGTATAAAGCAAACTCTCCGGCACAGAATGATAATGCGGCTTCTGTATCAAGATCAAGACCCTTCAGCTTGTCAATCATAATCTTTTCAGCGTCGAGGGAAGTGTCTAAATCGGAAACCTCATAATCCTCCGGGACGGGATCAAACTCCATAATCCCATCCTCTTTGGCAGCATCCTCTGTCTTTTCTAAAACATCCCGAGGAAGGTATTTTTTCAGTAATTCCTCCAATCCGCTTACTTCTATCGGCTTTGACAGATAATCATCAAATCCGGCTGAAAGATACCTGTCTCTTGCACCATTTACCGCATTTGCGGTGAGGGCAATCACCTTAGCATCTTTTGGCAGGAGTTTATCCGACCTCATTTTTCTAAGAGTTTCAATTCCGTCCATCTTTGGCATCATATGATCCAACAAAATCATATGATAATTCTCCGTTTTCACACAGTCTATCGCTTCAGATCCGGAACCTACCATCTTGGGTCTGATTCCAAACAGTCCCAGAAGATTTCCGGCCACTTTAAGATTCATGTCATTATCATCCACGACCAGAATTTTTGCATCAGGAGCATGGAATAATTCCAGCCCATCCAACTTGCGGCTTTTCGCAGTCCTTTGAGTATAATCTCCTATCGGTGTCTTGTCTGAAACCTGCTGACGGATGACAAAATAAAATGTTGAGCCGATCCCATACTTACTGTCCACGTAGATCTCACTGTCCATAAGCTTTAAGAGATTCGTAACGATAGACATCCCAAGCCCCGTTCCCTCTATGCTGTGATTCTTCACTTCATCCAGGCGTTCAAAGGACGCAAAAAGCTTTTGTCGGTCTTCATCGCGGATTCCTATCCCTGTATCCTCTACTGCTACATACAACCAGATAGAATCGCCCTCCTGATGATCCTTTCGGATCGTAAAGCGAATATGTCCTTTCTCCGTGTATTTGACCGCATTCGTCAGTATGTTCATGATAACCTGTGAGAGCCGCACATCATCGCCGATCAGCCCGGACGGCAGTGTTTTATCCACATCCACTATGAAATCCAGTCCCTTGCTTTTTGCTCTATCTATAACAGAGATGACAAGATTATTTATCATGGATGCGGTGCAGTATTCCACGGGCACGATCTCCATTTTCCCTTCCTCTATCTTTGAAAAATCAAGTATGCTGTTGATCAAAGCAAGAAGTGTCTTTCCGGCATTTCGGATATTTCCCGAATACTCAAGTATCCTTTCATCATCGGTCTCCCTCAGGATCATTTCGTTCATCCCGAGAACCGCATTGATTGGTGTGCGGATCTCATGGGACATACTTGACAGAAAAGAGGATTTTGCTTCACTTGCGGCCAATGCCCGTTCAGAAACAATAAGCAGCTTTTCTTTTGCCTCCCGCTCCCTCTTTGAGCGTCCGAGTATAACGGCAACTGTAAAAATGAGGATTGCCATGACAAGCAAAAACAAAACAGCATTCAGAAAGATAATATTGACAAATTCCCTGTTTATCGTTGTCGGAGCACTCCTTACCACAAGATACCATCCGAGATATTCCACATATTTGGTCACGACAAATTCGTTGTTTTCCGTTATCCGATAATTGTACTCATCTGTTTCCGTTTGGCTGAGTATTTCCTCGCCAAGCCAGGCATTCTCTATATTGACATCCTCTGTATCTACCTGAACAAGACCGTTTTTATCTACAAAATTGATCTTTACGCCGTACTCCTGTTCCGATGTAAGAAAAAGTTCCTGCAGATTTGTCATCTGTACACCAACGCCGCATACCCCAAGGAGCTTTCCCTTTTCATCCTCGATCCGGGCATTGACAAACACTGTCCACTGCCCCTGATTCATCTCATCACTGTCCACATCCAGATCATAAGGACTGTCCTTCTCTATAAAAAGGGAATACCAGATATCATGCGCATCATTTTCCGGATCCACGATCTTGTTCAACCCCTCATAGGTGTAATATCTGCGGCTTCCTTCCGAAACCAGAAATGCCGAATCATATTCAAGACCATTTTTGATGCTGCTAAGATAGCTCTTCATGACAGCGATTGCCTCATCTTCTGTCATTGAGTCTTCCTTCTTAAGAAAATCAGCAAGGAAATCATCACATGACATCGTTTTAGACACAACGATCGGCTCATTCAAGCTGCTGGAGATCGTATCATAAACTCGATACGCCAGCATTTTATCTATTTCCCTGGTATTTTCCCGCGCCAACTTGGTCAACGAAAAAATGGAGACAATGATCGCTAACAGGAAGCTGACGGAAACCGCCACAAAAATCGGTATCATACTTTTATCTCTTTGGGGGTTCGTAATCTTTTTATCCTTACCTTTCATAACCTCACCACCTTGGATATCGTTTCTGCCAACTCTTGATAATCCTGCGCAAACGCAGGGTAGTTTTCCCTGATATAATCCTCATCTTTCTTTTCAGCCGCCTCCTCAAGGGACAATGCTCTCTCGTAAAGTTCTATCGCCCCTATCGTTTTAGATGTACTTTTTAAGGCGTGTACCTTCACCTCGAATTCATGCCAATCGGCGTTTTTATAGCATGCATCCAGTTCCTCTTTTCGGTCCTTGCATGCCTTTACATAATCGTTAAGGATTTCCTCGTATAAGGCAAACTCTCCGGCACAGAAAGCTAATGCTGCCTCCGTGTCAATACCTAGACTTTCTTTAAGTTTATCTATGATTTTCCTGTCATCGTCTTCGCCTTCATTGTATCCCTCATCCGGTTCAAATTCATAAACTTCCTCCGAATCATCCGGATATGCGTCGAATTCCAGTATTTCTTCGGAAGAATCGGTCTTTTCATCAGACGGGCACATCTCTTTGCTCTCAGGCCCTCTCGTTGTTTCTTTGTTCCCATCAGAAACCTTCAAGGTTCTCCACTCAACCTTTTCGCCCGGAAGATGTGCGGCAAGCTTTCTCTCTAACTGCGCCACCTCGATGGGTTTCGACAGATAATCATCAAAGCCGCTCTCCAGATACCATTCTCTGGCTCCCGACACAGCGTTTGCGGTAAGCGCAATGATCACACACCCATCCGGTATCAGATTATCCTCCTTAAGGTGCTTTAATGTCTCCACGCCGTCCATTTTCGGCATCATATGGTCGAGAAAAACAAGATCGTATTGCTTCGTTTTCATTTTCTCAATGGTCTCTTCTCCGGAGGATGCCTCATCCGGAATGATGCCGTTTCGTTTCATAAGGCTTCTGGCAACTTTTCGGTTCGTATCATTATCATCCACCACAAGGATTTTCGCTTCGTGAGTAAAGAGGTATCTCTCATCGCTGCTCTCTCCCATGCTTTTCTTTAGCCGCTCTGTGAAGTTTCCGATTGGCTCTTCGCTTACGACTTCCTGCGTAAGCGCAAAGGAAAACTCTGAGCCTTTCCCATATTCGCTCTCTACCTTAAGCTCGCTTCCCATAAGAGCAAGAAGCCTTGTAACGATCGACATGCCAAGCCCTGTGCCTTCAATATTTCTGTTCCTTGTCTCGTCGAGTCTCGCAAAGGATTCAAACAGTTTCTCCCTGTCCTCGTTTCTGATCCCGATTCCCGTATCGCGGACGGATATCTTAAGCAGATATCGCCCTTCTTCTGCCTTTTTGCCCGAAATCGCAAGCGTGACTTTCCCTTTTTCCGTATACTTCACGGCATTTGTCAAAAGATTCATGATCACCTGACGGATGCGAACATCGTCACCAAAAAGTTCACAGGGTATCATGGGCTCAACATGCAGCACAAACTCAAGACCCCTATTTTTCGCCCGCTCTGAAATGGAGTTGACCAGATCATTGATCATAGATGAAACATCATACTTCACCGGAACAAGCTCCATCTTGCCGTCCTCAATCTTTGAGAAATCAAGGATGCTGTTGATCAGTGACAAAAGCGTCCTTCCCGCAGACTGTATATTTAATGCATATTCCCTGATCTCGCTGCTGTCCGTCTCCCGGATGATCATTTCGTTCATCCCGAGAACCGCATTGATCGGTGTGCGGATCTCGTGGGACATCTGTGCCAGGAAAGAGCTTTTCGTTTTCCCCGCAGCTATGGCCGCATCTGCCGATTCCTTAAGTTCCCTGTTGGTTTTTTCCTGCCAACGGATCAGATCCGTCAGCAGCCTATATACCAGCGCCATGCAGAAGATAAAAGCGATTGCACAGATAAAACCGTATATAATAACTCTTCCATAAATACTTAATACACCTGAGACCGCATAGACCGAAAAATTAGACTCTTCATCTCTGACAGCGATCAGGGATTTATATTCTCCGTCATAATCCTCGAACAAAGTGGTTGTCTGCCCATCCGGATGAACCTCACCATACGGAAGTGTAGCAACATTTGTCATACTATCCTGGCTCATCTGGTAAATCCCATACGGATGGTTGATGATCTCGCCCTCCGGATCAACCAGAAAAGCATAACCGCTTTCCGTATAGCTTCCTCCAAGGATATCAATGAGTTTTTCCATAAAGAAATCGATGCCGAATATACCTAAAAATTCTCCGCTCTCATCGTCATACACCACCTCTGAGATTGTCACACAATATCCTCCGGTCTGTTCATCATAATATGGTGCGGAAATGCTCCATCCCTCTTTGGCCGAAAGGGTATCAATATACCATTGCCGCTCCTCCACGTGCCAGTCCTCATCCGGTTCCCATCCATTGCTCATATAAACGGTATGAGAAAGCTTTGGGTTTGTCATATAGGTCACGGAGATTTCAGGATACTGTTGCGTTATCCTGGACAGCCATGCAACAGTCCCCTCATAATCAGAGAGTCTGTCGGGATCGGTAGAAATCTCGCTTACAAACATGTCAAGTATGCTTTTTTGCGTATCGACCCATTCCGAAAGATGAAAAGCATATTCATCCGCTACACTTTTCATTCTCGCTGTGCCAAGTTTGTAAGCTGAGGAAATATTCGTGTACAGGCTTATGAACATCACAACCAAAAGGACAATCAGGATCAGTGTTCGGAAACGTTTATTCAGTCCGCCTGCTTCCTTTGTCTTTGTATGACCTATATTTTCCTTGTTTCCCATAACAAGGCTTTTGTATGACATGATCTGGGACAGCATATCCGAAAGTCTCACCCCCGCCGAATGGATAAACGCCATCTCCTCTTCATAATCCTCTGACCGCCCGGCATACCCCCTGTCGGAGTGATTCAGGATGCTATTTAACGGCTCAGACAGTTCTCCCGTGATATGAGAAAGGAATTCCTCTCTGGAATCAAGCGCCTTTTCGGCTTTTTCGCGGCTACAAATCGTTCCTATATACAGGATTATAATGATGCCAAAAAGCGCGAGTGAAAGTATGATGGTAACAAAAAGCTGTATATAGGAATTTTTATAGAGTTCCCAGTCACTGATGCTGACGATAAAGATCCAGCCACCCGATGAGTTTGCCGCAAAAAGGTTCTCATAGAACCACCCGTCCTTAACTCTTCCGGTAGCCACTCCATCTTTACTTTTTGCACTGTTATATATTCCCGCATAATCAGGGATCGCATCCACAAGTTTCTCCCCAACTAGAGCCTCTTCATAGCATCCAGCTATAACGCCCTCGTCTGTCACGATGACCGCATTGATCGCCTCATCAGACATCTGTAAAATATAGTTTTGGATATTCTCCATGGTATAATCCACGCCCAGAACCGACTCTCCATCTCCCAGCATAACAGAGACGGAATAACAGATCTCTCCCGTCATCGCATCCTGATATGGCGAAGACACATACGCCTGACCATCACTGCGAACCGCTCCCATATACCATACACGCTCCGTTACGACGTAATCATCCGGGATGTCAAAATCCGGGATAATGCAGAAACCGTCCCCTGCGATGTACAGGTTGAACGCACCGATATCTTTCGTAAGTATCTCGTCCTTTTCAGCATAGATAAAGGCTTCCAGAGCATCCTCATCACCCAGGTATTCCCTTGCTTCTATCGCAAGTGCCATAGTGAGGTTCTTGGCATCGCTGATGGTAGATTCCAGCTTCCCACTCACAGATTCCAGTTGATACACCCCTGATTGCCTGGTCTCTCTGTGCGTCTGCGTATAAAGGATCCATGTATCCATAAGCGTTACCGCAAGCAGCAGTGACGCTACAAGTATGACAACGCTTAAGCTCCGCTTTTTCTTCACTGATTTAACTACTCCTAACATATTTATTTTAATCTATTAATGTTCGAATACATCATGCTAATAAAAACAAATTTCATGAGTCTGATTCTGCTTTATCCGTCACCCCTGTTTGCACAGAGGCTCTTTTGGTGTGAAATGCCACTCATGCCTGCGGGCACACTTTGGCAATACTTCCCTTACTGATTTTGAAAGTCTTTCCTTTGTAAAAGGGCGAACGATAAAATCATGAATATGATGTCTAATCGCCACCGAAGCAAAGTCTTTATCACTTGTGATCCATATAATCTGCGTTTCAGGATAGCGTTCACACTGGGAATCCACCACATTCATGCCCTTTGCTCCCTCTAATGCTACAACCACTAAGTCATATTCATGCTCATAGTGACAGAAGCCGTCCGCCGGATCACGATAGATGTCGATCAGCTTTGCCTCCTGTTTCTGCCCTCGTTAATCCTGAACCGTTGTACCACTCGGTTCGTACCTACAGACTGTATTTATCCGTAACAAGCTTTTTTATACACAAAAAAGCCGGATAAAGGGCAGCGTATCCCTATATCCGGCGGTTATCCGCTGTCATATGCTGTAACTGTAATATAGAAAAAAGAGTGTAAAAGGGCGCAGTTATGCCTGTACTGTGCGTGCGTGCGTGCTGTGCGTGCGTGCGTGCTGTGCGTGCGTGCGTGCGTGCGTGCGTGCGTGCGTGCGTGCGTGCGTGCGTGCGTGCGTAAATAAGCGTATTCTGCATTGGCATATCGTGTCAACCTCTTTCGTTTAATTTTCCTATTTTTTGAGTATTTTTTGCAGCATTTTAATCGGACTGTCTTAAAATCAGTCCTTTGTTAAGTATAGCATTGGAGGAAAATATTTCAATAGGTCTGTGCGGAACTGCTCACATCTGTGCGGAACTGCAAATTTTATCGTCAGTTTGTTGTATTTTTCTAATCTGCACTTCTTTCTTTTGTGCAATATTTCTTCTTTTTTACTTTTTTTATAGAAATCGGCAGACTTTTATGCTATCATTAGATTGTTTTTTTATACCCGAAAGGAGTTGTTGCAGATGAACATAGCCATTGTAGATGACCTTTCCTCTGAAAGTGACGCACTACAGACGATACTGAATGAATACGCAGCCATCAACAGGCTTTCACTTTCCATAGATATATTCCCAAGCGGAGAAGATTTTTTACGGAGCTTCTCCCCTTTTTCCTATGCTGTCATCTTTATGGATATTTATATGAAGGGAATGACCGGAGTAGAGACTGCAAAGAAAGTACGTGAATCGGACAGGGACACGCTCCTTGTCTTTCTCACGACCAGCGGCGACCACAGGGCAGATGCCTTTTTACTCCATGCCTATGATTAT
>CACXGM010000270.1 GCA_902767075.1 uncultured Lachnospiraceae bacterium | reverse complement strand
TGGTCACATAGCCCATGCTGTTCTTGTATATGCCCACCTTCAGTGAAAGGGTTTTTCCGCCGTTAAGTCCCTTAACCTCTTCAAATATCTCATTTAAAACATTTTCAATGTTCTTTTCCTTTGAAACCGCAACAAACCTGTCGCCACCAAAACGGCAGCAGTTAAGATTTGAAAAATGGGATACCAGAAGCTTCGACATACCAAGGATGAGCTTATCGCCCTCCTCAAAGCCGTACTTCAGGTTATAATTCTTCATGTCGTTGAAGTCAAAGTACAAAAGGATCGGCTCTTCATCCTCTCCCATGAGTTTTGCACGGGTTTCTTCGGCAAGTTTGAAGAAATAATTCATATTGGGAAGCCCCGTCATGGAATCAAAATTCCTGCCGGTATAATCTCCCGAAGCTATGGCCATATTATTGATGGCCTGATCGAATACTTCTTTATTCACATCCCTGTAGGGGCCCTCGTCTCCGTACCAAACAAGGGCAAATCTCTCACCCTTAGATGAATAGACATGCCTGCCTCTGATGTGCACTATCCGGTACTCTTCCCCTATGAGCGTCCTGTACAGAACATCCAGTTCTCCGCCCTCGGTCGCAAACTTTATGACCGCATCCCCAAGCCTGGCAACATCATCCGGATGATCTCTGTCATAGATCTTCTCATTCAGGTATTTGATCGATTCTTCCCTTGTCTGTCTGAAAAGATCGCAGAATCCATCAGAAACAAGAAGGGCTGATGCTCTTCCTTTTTCAAACCTGTACACGGCATAGGGTATGCAGCTTTTTTCAAGAACCCGATTGACATCTTCATCAAAAATATATTGCTCCAAAACTTGCCTCTCTTTCATCTTCCTGCGTTTCAATATGCAAGTCTGCGCAGCTGCTGAGTGTGTGTTCTCAAAATGTCTTCGGCGGATTCCCCTTCCATATATTCCAGAAGGCTTCTTTCAAGCGCCGCAGCCGGGGCATTACCTTCCTGTGCCAGCTTCCTGAGAGGACTGGTGCAGACAAGGACATGACTGGGACCATTCTTTCCGTCCATGATCATAAATTCATAGATAATACCCAGGTTGTCATTTGATTCACAATTGTCAATTACGGTTACGATTGGTCTGAAACCAAGCCAGTTTAAAAGGCTTGATCTGCTTCTTTCAATTATTTCATACCACTGGGGGGTAGAATAACTTTCTGTTTTAAAATGTGCAAGGGCCGGGTGATCTTTGGCTATCAAAGTCCCCAGGGTTCCGACGGGAATGGGCTTTCCCATTGACTCGGATATGGACTTAAACATGGGATAATTCCAAAAATCGGTGCAATATGCCCCCGGCAGGCTCCTGTTCTCCGAAGGATTCAGGTAAAAGAGCACCGATCTGCCCGTATCTATGGCGGCATCCGTCTCGACCCAGTCCGTGGTAATGGCAACTTTTCCGGAGGTCGTTACCTCAAAGCTGACTTCCTCTCCTCCTTCATCCTCCACCACGAAAATATCCGTATCAGCCTTTAGCTTTTCGGCCTTTTCGTATGCCCACAGCCTGTAGCGGTTCTCCGCGATAATACCCTCTCCGTCACTGACACTTAAGGAAAGATCGTATCTTTCCATTTCGTTGTCGTCGGGGACCTTGGTTTCAAACTCTGCCAGAGTAAACAGTCCGGTCTCTTCCGGGATCTCCACATCCTTTTGGGCCTCTGACACAAGCTTTCCGGCATCCGCATCAAAAAGCGCTACCTTAAGCTTAACCTTTTTCAGCGGCTTTTTCCTGTAATATGCCAACTTGACCTTTAATGCAAAGGGGTCTCCGGCAGTCACCACAAAGGAATCAAATTCTCCCAGGACAACCGCGGATGAGCAAAAGCTTCTCCACTCCTTTGGAGAGATGAGCCCCTTATTCTTCATCAGCGCATTTAAAGGTCCCACCAGAGCCGTTCCCTGACCGGAATAATCCTGAAGGTCCAGCATCTGAAATCCCGCCAGATTCTTGCTTCTAAGTGCTGCCTCAAGCTCCAGCTTGTAGCAGTCCATGGCCAGTGCGCCGGAGGATTCAAAGTACCCTTCCGCTCTGGCCGACAGGCTCACATCCTCAAGCCTTTCCTGAAAGATCTCCAGATTTCTGGCCTGGCAGACTCCCTTGTATTCCGTGATCTCATTATAATCGGGATAGATGAAATACTGCCCGATCTCGTGGGAGATAACGGGTATTTCGGGGACAAGCTCTCCTGACACATCGCTCAGCTTTACCCTTTTTACTCCCGTGCCGTACTGGATATTGACAGTGCCGCTCGCACTCTCCCGGCCTTCTGTCGTTTCCTTTCGGGCGGGCTTTATGGCATCATCATAGTTCCAGTTTGTGGAAGGCTTACTCTTCTGTATCCTGCCAAGGGGCGCATCGCACTGTGCGTAGGAG
>CACXGM010000269.1 GCA_902767075.1 uncultured Lachnospiraceae bacterium | reverse complement strand
TAATTTACAAAAATGCTCTTTAACTTCGGTTGAGAGCATTTTTATTTAGAGGATGAGCTGATGGGAGTGGTAAAAATGATCATAGACAATTACGATCGTTCCACAAAGAAAAAATGAAGCGGTAACAAAGTAATAAGCCTTAGCATTTACCATGGAGGAGCTATGAATACCGGAAAATACAAATTACTTAGAAACATCTTTATCATTTCAGGAATCGTGATCGCTCTGGTAATATGGTTCTTTTTACCGAGTACATTTAAAAATTTGTCTTTCTTTCATGTCGGAAATGGAGAGTATGGAACTAAATGGGGAGCACTCGCCCTGCTTCCGCTTCCTTTGTTTGCTTTGTGTTTCAGACATAAAAAAATCGAGTTTTACGGTGATGACGAAGAGTATAAAAAGGCGGAACAGGAAAAGGCAGATAAGAAGAATATGCAGCTGGGTATGGTGACCGCACTCGGTCTTTCAATACTGATCATAGCTTTGATGACAGCTGGGTTTTTCTTAACTAAGGCTTGAATACTGTTTAAGCTTTAATGATTTCCTGTATGGATAAAGCACTTTGAAGGCGCAGTATGAAAACAAGAGAAGAAGTATTGAAATACGGGCTTTCTTTTCCGGATACTTATCAGGATGCACCGTTCCATGATCAGAACTGGCAACTGGTGCGATATGGCGGGAATAAAAAGGCCTTTCTTTGGACATATGAAAGGGAAGGCTATATCAATCTGAATGTGAAAGTGGATCCGGAGAAAGCCTATTTCTGGAGGCAGATCTATAAGTCGGTCATTCCGGGATATCACCAGAACAAGGATCACTGGAATACGATCATTCTTGATGGGAGCATTCCGGAGGAGGTTGTTAAACTGATGATCGCAGAGAGCTATGATCTTATCAGCGATTGTCCGTCGAAGAGGATATATGAAGCGGTAAAGAAAATACCATATGGTCATGTAGCCACATATTCCCAGGTGGCGGAGGTAGCGGGGGACAGGAAGATGGCCAGGGCGGTAGGAAATGCCCTTCACAAAAATCCGGATCCTGATAATATTCCCTGCTTTCGTGTCGTTAATGCTAAAGGGGAATTGGCCGGAGAGTTTGCATTCGGCGGTTCCGGGGCGCAGGCAAGGCTGCTTGAAGCAGAAGGTATCGAAGTAAAGGACGGTAAAGTCGACCTTGACAGGTACCGGTGGAAAGGAATGTGAAAGATAAGCTGATCCTGACAGGTATCAGCGGAAGTGCCGAAATGAGTAAGATATATTTTGCACCGATGGAGGGGATCACAACCCCGGTATACAGAAAAGTTCATAAAAAGTATTACAGCGGAGTAGACAGGTATTTCTCACCCTTTATAGTGGTGACGAGCACCCATAATCTAAAGAAACGTGAGACCAGGGAATACATCCCCTTTGAGGAGAATATGACACCCCAGATACTGACATCCGGGGGCGGGGATTTTGCCTGGGCAGCTAAAATGCTGAAAGGGCTTGGGTACAGAGAGGTTAATCTGAACCTGGGATGTCCTGCAGCCACAGTCGTGACAAAAGGGAAAGGCGCCGGACTATTAAGAGACAAAGATAAATTACGCAGATTCTTTGAGGATACTTTTTCGGAAAGTGATCTGCCCGATATTTCCATAAAAACGCGATGCGGTTTTGTTTATCATGATGAGGCAGAGGAACTGGCAGAGATATTTGCGGACTATCCCTTCAAGGAAATAATTGTCCATCCGAGGGTAAGGGAAGAATTCTATCAGGGGACACCGGACCTTAAATCCTTTGACATCATCAAAAGCAAGGTGAAATGTCCCGTAGTATACAATGGTGATATTTTTGATGTACATTCGTTAAAAGAATGTTTGGAAAAAGAAGACGGCGTAATGCTGGGGAGAGGACTTCTCAGAAACCCGATGCTGGCCGAGGGGAAAGAATTCGATGTGAAGGATGGACGGATCGAAGATTTCCTTGATGAGCTTTATGATGGATATATCCGTATCATGAGCGGTGAGCGCGATGTGCTCTTTAAACTGAAAGAGCTGTGGACCTATCTCATCACCGGCTTTCCCGGCAGGGATGAAGATTACAAGCGCCTGATGAAAGCGTCCACCGGCACCGAGTATAAAGCGGCGGTAAGACGGATCGTGGAATAGCAAAACACCCCTAGGTTTCTCCGGGGGTGTTTTGAAAAAGCGGAAGATAGGTATTTATCTTGCCGTTCTGAATATATAGTCTATGCATGAGGTGTCTTCGAAGCGAAGGTAAGGTCCGTAGACAGGTATCGTGCAGACTAAAACCTTTATGGAATCCGGGACAATGATCTGGTATCCTTTTGCGGACATTATCATTGAAGGCTTTTTTGACAGAGCAGTGTGTGATATATACTTAGCGGAATTTGTAATATCATCCCATTCGGATTCATCATCGCTTCTTGCACATAGGTTTTCTTTCTTTGCCCAGTCGAAGTAATCCCACCATATATCTGCGTTTCCGTGATATTGCCTTGTCTCCAGCGGGTTCTCCGAGAGAAGGATATCACCTTTTTTTGATATAAAGGATACAGCGCCGGTTTTTTTGTCGATCCGGACTGTCAGCTTTTCAAGCCTTACTTCCACTGCGCCCCTTGCATCCGCACAGAGCCATCTGACCTTAGGGTTTGTTTTGATCTCGTCCGGAAGTCTTCGCACATTTTTTGGATCGCCTTTAGAAAACAGTATCCTGACAGTTTCATCTGAAAGGGGGATCACATTCAGGATCCCATATCCGGTCACTATTTGAAGCTTGTCATTTTCTTTACTTATCCATTTTATGGCATTATCTATTTTTGCGTGTCCTATGGGCTTTAATGAAGTGGTGTCCGGCATGGTGCCGAATTCGGATTTTTTTGAGTTATCGGCAGCATTGTTTTTATCGCCGGTATCCGCGCTGTTAAGTGATAAGGGCCTTATCAGGGATACTTTTTTAGGAACTGTTTGAGAAACTGTTTTTTCCTTTTCTGATCTGTCAGTTCCGGCAACTATTGCTTTTGGACCGTACCGTTCTCGCGCTCTGCGGTCGTAGTCGCCCTCAAGAGCCTGGGCTTTTGCGATCTCTTCCCGGGTCTTATATTCTTCTTCGATAACATTGGGCTTTAAATGATATGTGTCCTCTGCAAAGGTGATATTCTCTCTTTCTTTTGGTATGGGATCTGCGATAAGTCCGGTCAGATCGCCAAGGTAGAATACCTTTAGCTCATGAAGTGCCCTGGTGGCTGCCACATACAAAAGCTTTGCGTAGCCGTCGTTTTTGGGATATGCCGCATCTGAGGCATCATATATTATGACCGCATCAAATTCCAGACCCTTTGAGTATTCTATGGGGATAACATATACACCGTTTGAGAACTCTGTGTCTTCGCCGGAGAAGTATTTAACTTCCGTGTGCTTGCGCATGTGGTCATAGACGTCAAGTGCTTCCTGTGTGTCCTTGCATATTACGGCGACGGTTTCGTACTCTTTTTTACGCATGGACAGGATGCAATCCAGAACTGTTTTTTGGTGTGACACCTGATCCGGGGAACTTATGCATTGTACGTCTTCACCGTGGCGTATTATGGGATCGACAGGGTAAACCGGAAATGTTGCATGCTTTAATATATCAGTAGCGAATTTAGAGATCTCCACGGTATTTCTGTAACTTTTTCTGAGGAGGCCGAAATAGTCATACCGATTTGGAAGCATTACTTTTTTAAGCTCTTCCCAGTCCTGAAGTCCGCAGTCAAAATTGATATTCTGTGAGACATCGCCCATTATGGTAAATGTGCATTTGCTCATACAGTATTTGAGTGAGTGATAGACCGTCATACCGAAATCCTGAGCTTCATCGATCACCACATGACAGGCTTCCTGAATGACTTCGCTTTCCTTTATCCTTTTATAGATATATGCAAGAGAAGCGAGGTCGTAAAGGTCCGGGGCATTTTTTTCGTAATGGATGTCCGGACTGTTTTTCAGCTCTTCGTTTACGAATTCCTCATAGAGATCGAATACGGAATCCTTCCATATGAACCGGTTAAAGTATTTTGAGTATTTTCTCGTGAGCTTTTTCTGCTCTTCCTCGCTGTAGGTAAATTTCCTCCCATACAGCTCTGCTTCAAGTTTGCTTTCCAGAATATCATTGAGGCGTTCAAATCTTCTCACCATCGACCATTCGGGGTAATCCCTGAGCACCTTTTCAATCTCTGACTTGCTCATGAGAAGGTGGCCGGTTTTTTCCATGTACATGTCCTGTCTCGGAATATGGTCCCACTCCACTTTTTTACAGAAAAGTTTTAATCGTTCAAACCAGGGGCTCGTCCCTTTTATACCGATGCTTTTTTCCTTCTTGTCAAAGGTGCGGACTCTGTATTTTTTTTGGTCCCAGTCCTCGTAGAGAAGTCTGGTGAACAGCTCATCCATGGTCATCTGACGGACGCCGTAGACGTCGAGATCGGGGAGAACGCCGGTTATATAATTCAACAGAACTTTGTTGCTTCCGACGATATAGAACCCCTCCGGCTTGAATTCTCTCTCGTAATTGTACAGGATGTAGGAGATTCGGTGCATGGCTACCGTGGTCTTTCCGGATCCGGCACTTCCCTGTATCAACACATTATGTTTTGGATTTTTACGTATTACTTCATTCTGTTCCTGTTGGATGGTGGCGATTATCTCGCTTAAAACATTTCTTTTGCTTTTGGACAGATATTTGGTCAGCAGATCGTCGTTTGCGACCACGTCGGAATCGTAATAATCTTTTATGCTGCCGTTTTCGATCTCGTAGGTGCGCTTCCTTTTCAGATCGACCCTGCGGATTCCTTCCATGGGGACGGTATAATCGCAGGTCCCCAGGCTATGATCGTAGTAAACGGATGATATGGGAGCCCGCCAGCTGATAACTTCAGGTTTTGCCGGATTGTCTGCTATTACGGTCTTTCCGATATAGTAGGTTTCCCGTTTGTTGTTTTCATTTACGATATCGATCCTTCCGAAGAAGGGCTTGCTGCAGGCTCTTTCAGCTCTTCGGATGTCATTTCTGACCTCGTTAAATTTGGCGTCGGTATTGAACCATTGTGCCAGACCTTCCTTGTCATCGGCATCATAGACTTCGCGAAGGGATGCCAGTTCTTCCTGAAGGCTTTCGGCTCTCTCATTTACACTTCTTAGTTTTTCTTCAGCGATCCCGGTTACTTGCTCAAGCTTTTTTTCTTCGTCTTCCCGGGTTGTTCCGTAGAAAGTTCCGGTTAACATTTTTTCACTCATTCTGCGTCTCCTCTTTGAAATCGGTTTAAACCTGCCGTGTTTCTAAATCATAACAAAAAATATAAAAAAGGTATAGACTTGTATTTTGCGTTGTGGTATCATGAACAATGAAGTGTGCGAAGAAACCGATGTGATGAAAAACATCGGTTTTTTGTGTATATATGAGGCGCAGTGTATATATGAGGAGTAGCTGATGGATGCCAGAAAAAAAGGGGATATTTATTGGAGAAAACTGAAAAGATACCTGGCAGCACAGAAGTATAAGGAAGAGGATTTTGGCACCGGGGACAGCAGATTTATCCTGGCAAAGGAAGTGCATTCGCTTTCTGCAAGTCTTGATCGGGATGAAGTATTAAAAGACAAAAGAATGCTTACCGGTGAAGAGTTTAAGG
>CACXGM010000268.1 GCA_902767075.1 uncultured Lachnospiraceae bacterium | reverse complement strand
TCCGTTCTTCGCAGATTCGCATAATCCGATTCAATACTTTCCACTACATAAAAAAATGTCTCCATTTTATCTCCTCCTTTTGACCCCTTGTCTCCGTCCCCATGGGTCCAAACGAGGGTCATTTTTTTAGTACCCTAGGAATGCTTTCAGTTTTTTGTCAGGCAGAAGTTCTTTTTTTCCAAGTCCAAAGGACTGTCCCGGAACTATCTCAAGATAGCGGTCAAGAAATTCCTCATACGTTTTTGCCTCAAAGCAGTCCGGCGTGATAAAGAATGTCCTGTTACCGCCGGTTACACGGTTTCCGGCCTGTACCTCCACCTTATAGTCACCTGATCGCATTTTGTCGATACGATACTTTTCCAGGTTCCATCCATGTATCTCAACATGTCCATAGGGAACATCATAGGATGCAACCACCGGATTTATCATGAGTGCAAGTTCCTTGTAGTCATTCTCCACACATTCCACGAACCTTTCTGCAGAGCCGCATTCGCAAATATGATAGATTCCGCTGCTGTTGTAGTCTCTTACGAATTCCCAGTCACCATCGATCCGGCGTATATCATAATCCACACGGCCTTTGATCTTTCTCCGGTCAAACCAGTGATAGTCCCTCTTGACATTTTTGTATGCCTTATCCAGATATATTTTAATATCCATGCCGTATTTGAACTTTTCTTCCGGATTGGAATTTTCTACGGATTCTTTTGTATATTCGCAAAGAAAATCGATAAATTCTTCCGCGGATGATCCATCCTTCCATTCATCAACGATTTTAGAGCCTCTATACCCCTCCGAAGTCTTCGCAAAAACATACTTCCCATGATTCGGTACGATCTCCCATGGTTCTGTTTTCTTCATTTGCGTTATCGTTGCCCAGGGATATTTCTGTTTGAGCTTTTCAAGGGCTTTTTCATAATATATATCAATTTCGGTTCCGTATTTCAGAAGTTTCGGATCCGCTGTCGGGTTAGCGTTCAGCTTTTCTTCCTCTATACGCTCTCTTTCACTTTCTTCTTCCGCTTCAAAAATCTCGTCGGAGCTTAACGGCATCCAAGCCCAGACTTTTTCCATAGAGTGAGAAGCTAATGCCGGTGCATAAATAAATGCTCCGTCCTTTTTTCCATACCGTTCCCATCTGCCTGCACCAAGATCACCGTTTTTCATGATCAGAAGGCAGTATTGTTCGCTTTTGGGAAAATCCCCGTCTTTAAACGACTTCAAGCCCTTCAATTGAACCGAGTAAACATCCTCACCCGGAACCCCGAAATTTATTTTTTGCATGTCTTCCACTTCAAGACAATTTGACGGGTTATAACGATCCAATGAGTGCCATTTTGCAACATCTTCAGAAGAGATCGTCTCCCCTGTCCCACGGACGAATTTCCCCGCTGTTGTTTTTTTATTTTTATAGTCGGTGTAATTGTCAGGATTCCATTCACCGCCGGTGTAGCGGCCGTCTTTTAATTCCAACAGACAGAATTCACCATACTGCGGCATATCCTTTGGTTCAATATTGTGAAATTCATTAAAAGACAAGATCAAATTCCTGTAATCGCACTTGAACATATCTTATTCCCTTTTTATCAGATCTATTTTTTCCGGGGGTCATACATGTCCTAAAATGACCCCTTGTCTCCGTCCCCATGGGTCCTCCTCATCCTGTCGGTCTTGACACCGGCCTCAAAACATCTGGCAGGACTGCCTTGGCGGTGCCTCTTCTCCGGATTCATAAGAAGCCCTGAATGCCATGTTGATATCGCGGATCTCCTTCTTGCCATCGATGTAATCCTGATACATCTCTGCCAAACCGGCCATGCAGCCGTCACAGGATCCGTTGATGTTTCCCAGCGATTCCGCCACTATTCTTTCCCGTTCTTCCCTTGTGGTTTCACTTATAAGTATCCCCATATGTCTTCGCTCCGATCTCAAAGTGTCTCCTGACGATACCCTTGTCAACCTTGCTAAAAGGGCCGCCTTTATCAATGATCTCTACGGATTCATCATCATTCAGGCGGATCTTAAACTTCTGCTGATTTATGGCCGTGGGAGCAAGAAGAGCCATTTCAACGCCCTTATCAAACCAGTAAGGCCTGTCGCCCTTCGCTTCTATAACCTGCTCCGGAGTCTTAGACTTATGTGGTTTACCCTTATCCTTGCCATAGCCGACGGCAATGCTGATAACGATCTTCTCGCCCTCATTTACCTCTGTCTCAGCTCCCATCTTATTAAAGGTTCCGGCCCAGCAGGTATTCAATCCAAGCCCCTGAATATAAAGGACCAGATCCTCACCATAGTATCCAATCCTCTCCTCCAATGTTTCATCATCTTTTCCTGCGCAGATGATAACGCTCGGAGCGCTTCCGAGACCGGCAAATCTATTAAGAAGCTTATTGTATGTCTTGCCCGCGTCCTCGATCAGCTGCAGATGAAGATTCCCTTCCTTATTGAGCTCATCAATTTTATCCCGGATCTTCGAGATCTTCTCAGCTTCAATATGCTTTGCTTCGTAGTTTCTCACAGAGTGTCTTTCGCGAATCAATACAATCTTATCCATTTGCCTGCTCCTGTTGTCAATGACCCCTTGTCTCCGTCCCCATGGGTCATTGAGCCGCTGCCTTCACCTCATTCTTTTGATAAAATCTTAAGCCCCGCAATCCCTGTCACAATCAGAATAACACAGATTATCTGCGGAACCGATAGTTTTTCTAAAGGAACATTTATTCAGTTTCCTCCATATCCTTAAGATACAGATCAGAGTACATATCCAGCTTTGCTATAGTATCTGTAGCGGGGTTACCGTAGGCGTGGCAGCACTTATGAGATACGATGCTCTCCTCTTTCTGGCTTTCGTCAAAATTCACGCTCATGCGCATAGATCCGCCGGCAGTTTCGTTATCAAGATGCTTCATAACATTTGAAATAAGATCTTCTGAAATATCCATTGACGGTACCTCCAATTGAAATGCGACCCTGGGATCACCATTTAACAAATAAATGATGCCACATCGCTTAAACCCGTTTCCGGCGAGCGCATGCTGCATTACCTTGTTATCTTTATGTGTATCAATGCGAATACTGTTTGAATAAGCTCTACAATACTCTACTGCGCAGCTTAATATTCCATGAACCTTTTGATCTCCGGCTATCCTGTGGATAGTAACATACGGATCCTCATTAAGCCATTCGCCATCCTCGATATACCCATACGTTGGATCCTCGCCTTCACACAGCGCAAACACTCCGTGAATCCCATCAGCATCATATATAACGTGGCTAATACCTTTTTCAATATCGTCCATGATCAGATCAGCAGCCGGATGTGACCGCCTCCACTGGTTCGGATTTCCGGTACTTATCATAAATTCCTGAGCTACGCCATAAATCGACATTATGGTATCAAAATCTTCTTTTTTCGCTTTTCGTACTGATAACATATTCAGAGCAAATCTTTCTGTGTTTTAAATACATTCTATTCCGGCCTATGCAGGTAGAACCCCTGGAAGAAATCAGCTCCGGCATCTACGAGCCAATCAAACTCTTCCTTTGTCTCGACTCCTTCCGCTACGACCTTGATGCCTCTGTCATGAAATATCTGAAGAAGAGCGGTTATATTCTCCTGCTTTACCGTATCTGAATCTATATCGCTTATGAGTTCACGATCCAGCTTCACCATATGCGGATCGTACATCTCCACAATGTTCAGATCATTCAGCCCGGTACCGTAATCATCCACCGAAATCCAGAGATCCTGGCTGCGGATAACTGAAGACTTATATTCTGCAAGAGACTTAGAG